>JAFANL010000057.1 GCA_019232735.1 Aquitalea sp.
GACAACATCAGTTTCAATTTAGCCAAAAGCGTGGCAACTCGTCAAGGTAAAACGGTTAAAATTCCGTAAGCAAACCAAATGCTTATTCATCCTGAGTAACATAGGGTAAAACCAGGCACTCCAGCTGATTGGAATATTCAGGCTCAAGATAAACACCTTTTTCCCAACAGGCAGACTGCACCACCACCAGCGCCTCGAACATGTCTTCTGCCACCGGGCAAATACCTGCAATCATTCCAATGGACTGCTCGGGCAGTTCCGGGCTGAATAGCTTGCTGCCCACAGCGGCAAAACAAGGCAGCCGGGCCTTGAATAGACGCCGTTTCAGTTTGCCAAGATATTGGGTGCGCGCCACGATTTCCTGCCCGGGATAGCAGCCCTTTTTAAAGCTGACCGCGCCGATCAATTCCATATTTGCCATTTGTGGGACAAACTGCTCCTGCGTCGCCTGCTCCACCCAGGCAATACCCGCATCAATATCACGGATATTCCACGCCCTGGAAGATACGGCAGTCGCCTCAGCTGCAAGCAATGTGGTCAACAAGGCAGAATGTTCTGCCAGCTGCAGCAGATATCCCCCCTCCGGCAAGGCAATGGCGGTTTCCGCCTCCCCTTGCAACACCGTCAGGGCTGCAGGCGCGGCCACCGCGAAAAACTGCTCAACGGCGGCCTGTAGTTGCGCGCCACGCACACCGGCAATATTGTTTTGTTCGGCATCCAGTACCTGTACTTTTACCTTGGAGCGCATCACAAACATAGTCAGGCGCTTTGCAACCGCCTGGCAGATATCCGTCGAGACCAGCAGGTAATAAGCCCCCTGCTGCTTCCAGATAAGAAAACTGGCCAGCATGCGTCCCTTGGCGGTGGAATAAGTGCTGAACCGTGCCATGCCATCGGTCACATCCCGGATATCACCGGATAATTGGCCTTGCAGAAAAGCTTCGGCATCTTCGCCTTCCAGCCGGATAATGCTGAAGCCATCCAGCATGGCCAGTGCATTTCCATCACGCACTGCCGCAACTTGCCGGAACATATCCGGAAATTCCAGCCGGTTTTCAGCACCGACATAACCCTGATTCTTTTCTACCCACATCTGCCATGGCTTGTTCATGTTGCAACACCTGTGATTAGCACACCAAATTAGTCAAGAATTTTACTTTTTCCCATCATTTTCTGCCAGCCCGATAACGGCGGCCAGCACCATGCCGGCGCGATAATCTTTTTGCGTCATGCACTTAGTTACACCTAGGTAACAGGCCAAACAAAAAGCAGCCAAAATCACGGCCAAAGCGTTGACAGGCCTGATTCCCGTCGGTATAGTTCGCACTCTCTTGGATGTTCCCTGATAGCTCAGTTGGTAGAGCGACGGACTGTTAATCCGCAGGTCGCAGGTTCGAGCCCTGCTCGGGGAGCCAAGACCCTACAATTTATTGTGCATTGCCGGTTATTCCCTGATAGCTCAGTTGGTAGAGCGACGGACTGTTAATCCGCAGGTCGCAGGTTCGAGCCCTGCTCGGGGAGCCACCCCTACAATGCCAAGCCAGTTTATTCCCTGATAGCTCAGTTGGTAGAGCGACGGACTGTTAATCCGCAGGTCGCAGGTTCGAGCCCTGCTCGGGGAGCCAAACACCCTCACAGAGAACCGCCTTAATCAGGCGGTTTTTTGTATTCATGCCGCCCTTTTGACTCCCCGTCCTCAATCACGATTTTTAAAGCAAGCCACTCATTTGCCCTGCAATAGCTCCCTGTCGCTTTTCGCACTAGGTGCGGCACATGGGGCAATTCTTTGTCTATCACTTGGCAAACCCTAACAAACAGGCTGGCACGTGCTAATTTGACAAGGTGGTCTTGTTTCCCAAGAATTATCCGAACGTCACACCAGCCAATTCATGCTAGAATAGCATTTGCTTAACTGTGTATTAATCAAAAACATAGGATTCGCCATGTCCATTCTGAAAGAATTCAAAGAATTTGCCGTCAAGGGTAATGTGATCGACCTGGCCGTGGGCGTGGTCATCGGTGGTGCCTTTGGCTCCATCGTCAAATCGCTGGTAGACGATGTCATCATGCCGCCAATCGGCCTGCTGGTTGGCAATGTCGACTTTGCCAACCTGTTCCTGGTGCTGAAAGAAGGCGCAAAACAGGCCGGGCCTTACGCTTCTGTTGCAGCGGCCAAACAGGCCGGTGCCGTGACGATGAATATCGGCTTGTTCATCAACTCGCTGGTCAGCTTCACCATCGTTGCCTTTGCCATCTTCATGCTGGTCAAGGCCATCAACAAGCTGAAGCGCGAGGCCCCTGTCGAGGCGGCCCCGGCACCGGCCACCAAGGAGTGCCGCTACTGCCTGTCGGCTATTCCGGAGCAAGCCAGCCGCTGCCCATGCTGCACCTCGCAACTGGACTGAATGCCTACCACGTACAAATAAAAAGAGGCCATGCGGCCTCTTTTTGCTTTCAGCAATCGCTGATGTGATAGGGCTTCAAGCCTTGCGCTTTTTATCCAGGCCAGCAGCCTCCAGCAAGCTGCTGGGATCAAAGCCCAGTCGCAAGCCCCCCCAGTGCCGGCCATCCAGGAAAACCGGCAATGCCAGTTCTGACAATATTTCCCCGGTATCGCGCATATAGGTGTGCAACAGGAAAGGCTGGGTATTACGGGCTGACTTCAAGCCTGCCGGATCAGCAAAGATGCGCTTGTCACGACTATTGACCAGATCCTTCTGCTCATCGCCCGTTACGGCCTGGCTATACCAGCTATTGTGGGTAGGCGCATAGCCATTGCTGTCCACCAACAGGCAGAAACGGCCACCGACGATATCGCGCGCCAACGCATCGTAAAGCGGCTGCACCCTGCCCGCCAGCTGATCGTCATAGCAGGTGTGATATTTGGCGGGCTTGCTTCCGGCAATGGCCTGATAGCGCTGATCGAAGACATTGATGCCTGCCTTCAATTGATCGTGCAGAATTGCCTGCAACTCATCACGCTTGTGCCGTGCCAAACTGATCATCCGGTCGAACTCGCCTTCGCCAATCACGAAGCGGGACACCATCTCCTGTACTTGCTCAGCCACGCCTGACAACTCGTTGGCCACCTGCTCGGTATGATTCAAGCGCTCGGTGACTTGCTGGCCCAAACCATGAATTTCAGCCACATGGCGATTCACCTGGCTATTGGTTTCCGCAAAATTCTCCATGGTGCCGGCAATCTGGGTCAGGCTACTGGCCGTACTTTCAAAATCACCCATCATCCGGCCAAAATGCTCGGAAGCGCGGGACACCACCTCGCGTGCCTGGTGGGTTCCCTCAGTAATGTGACCGGTTTCCACTTGAGTGTCAGATACCAGCCCCAGCATGCTGTCGATATTGCTGGAAATCTCGTCGGTCGCTGTCTTGACCTTCTCAGCCAGTTTGCGCACCTCATCGGCCACTACAGCAAAACCACGCCCGGTCTCTCCTGCTCTGGCCGCTTCGATAGCGGCATTAAGGGCCAGCAAATTGGTCTGGTCGGAAATATCCTTGATCAGTTC
Source organism: Aquitalea sp. (assembly GCA_019232735.1). Classification (GTDB taxonomy): domain Bacteria; phylum Pseudomonadota; class Gammaproteobacteria; order Burkholderiales; family Chromobacteriaceae; genus Aquitalea. Next base: position 3,525 of record JAFANL010000057.1, read on the forward strand.
CACAATGGTCTTGATGCTGGCAGAGCGATTACTGAGGTCTTCCACCGTCTGATTAAAATGACCGACCTTCTGGCTGATATCGTAAATACGATCCGCCACGGTTTTCAGTTCATCGTAAGACTCGCGCGCCACATCCAGATTGGACATGGTGGTACCGGAAATGGTCTGGGTCTGACTGCTGACTTGGTTGATGCCGGTTGTAGTCTGGTCACTGGCATCCCGCACCCGGGTGGCAAATTCGTCCTGGCGCAAGGCACTACCCAGTGATTCGCTGACATTCTTGCGGGTACGGGCAGAATCCATGGCAATACGTACTGTCATCAGCCTGACATTGCCGATGATTTCACGCATTTTCAGCTGGAAGCGATTGTAGGAGAGCGAAACTTCGCGAATTTCGTCATAGGTGACAGTAGGAATGTCGCGGGAGAGGTCCCCCTCGCCAGCTCCAATTTCATTGAAGATGCCAATGATCATCTTCAGCGGGCGGACGATCAGATAGCGCAGATACCATACCATGAAGCAGGTAAAGACAAAGCCCACCACCCACAAGACGGAGGTCCAGAAAATTGCATTATTGATACTGGCCTGAATATTGGCCTCTGCATTGACCGCCAGGGACTGTCCATGAACTTGACTGCGGATATCCATCAACACCAGGCAGACATAAGCCACCATGATGAGTTGAAACAGACTCAGGAAAAAGAAACTGCACAATTTTTTGGTCAATGAATTCCAGAATGATTTCTCTACCAGAGTGTAAACACGCCAGAACCAATCCATGCTCTCTCCTCACTGCCACCTGCAGAAATTGTTAGTTATATTTTTAAAGTAACGGCTACATTCTGACCTGAAAACTTGGAAATGACCAATGGTAATTCCGGTGAAATACTACATTAATCAAACTTCCTCACAATTAGCAAAAAACTATAATTTTATCTTATAGACTCACCATCAAATGAAGTGACACTCTTCACCCTGTCCTTTCTTATTTCCGCTGCCACACCATCCAGAATTCCTGCCCGGAAAATACCGGTAAGGCGGCATCAACCGGCTGACACTCCAGTAGAGAAAAATGAGGTCCAAACAATTGCACCAAGGCTTCCCGGCTACTGCCAAATGGAGGCCCCTTCGGCTTTTCTGCCAGGAAAAACACTCCAGCCAGATACCCACCTGGTTTAATGATCTGTTGCATTTTATGGGTATAGTCTTCCCATAGTCTGGGAGGCAAGGCACACAGAAATGCCCGCTCAAAAACCAGGTCATAAAGCGGCACAGCAGGCAGTGCAAAGAAGTCCGCCTGCCATAAACGTGCCGGGCAATCCTGCAACACGGCAGCCGCACGCTGGATGGCCTCCCTGCTGAAGTCGATGGCATCCACCTGCAAACCTGCCGCCACCAGCCAGCGCACATCGCTTGCAGAACCGCAGCCGGGCAACAACACCCGGCTTCCCGAAGGCAGGGCACGGACAAAGCGGCCCATCTGTTCGTCTTCGCACGCCCCTTCCCACGGGGTGACACCTTGCTGGTAGCGTACATCCCAAAAATCCGGCAACGAACTGTCTTGTGCCATACGGCCAACCTTTCCTGATAATCAGTTCAACAAGGCGGCACATTGCCGCAGCTGCTGCTCTACGCCGTCCAGCCCGTATTGTGTGGACAAGGGCAGGCAGCGACCGTCAGCCAAACGTAGCTCCAGCTGTTGGTCATCGAGCCGAAGCAGCAGTTTTCGCCCATCCAGATGCAGCACGCCCCACTCCTGACCAGCCAACTCTTCCAGCTCCAGCAACACGCCCAGCCGCTCGGCAATTTCCAGCAATGGCTGGCGCAACGGCAGACACTGCCACACCCGTTCGCGCTGCGGCGCATCCATGAAACACCAGTTGGCGATTTCGGCAAAACTACGGCCACAACCACGGCAGACATTGTCGCCAACTGCTGTCGTACAGCGGGCAATACAAGGGGAATCGGGCCGATCAACCGACATGCGACACTCCGAACTGAAACACTTTTGTCATATTTCTTGACTTACTCAATAAAACTGTCAGATAAATGAAAGATCGCTGCAACAATATCAACACAAATGCCACGCAACGAACTATTGGTCTACCGGATATTACGCATTCTGCGCAGCAAGCAGGTGCAATTTCTGGACGAACGCCAGATCATCTCGGCCATTCACCGAGAGAGCGGTGATGAATTTAATGACAACATCATCCACGATCATCTGCACTATATGCAATCGCATGGCTTGCTCAAACCCATCAACCTGAAACCTCGGTCGCATGGCTATGCGCTGGACTGGGCCGGTTACGATTATCTGGATGCGTCCTGAACTTGAGCAGCGTGCCAGCCGGCACACGCCAGCGCCAGCACACCACCCTGTCTGCGCGTATTGCAGAACGACAAAAACCCCGGCCGGACCGGGGTTTGATTTTGTCATTGAAAGCATGGTGACCAAGCTGCAGCAAGCAGCGTCCTGGTTGATCACGGCGACAAGGCGACACCGAACAACTCAGGCCTGCATAAAACCTAATCCTGGCCCTGCTCTGCCAGTACCGCCAGTTCCTGCTCACTCATCAGGCGGGAAAGCGTGACAAACCGCATGCCCTCCGCCGACTCCAGCGAGAAGCCCCCTCCCCTCCCCGGTAATGCATCAATGGTCAGTACACAATTCTGCCAATATCCAGACAGGAATTCGCTGATGTAAAAAGGGCAGCCGCCGATTTCGCCCAGCAAGACGTCATGGTCACCAACACGAAATTCCTGCTGCGTAAAACACAGAGGAGCACTTCCATCGCAACATCCACCAGACTGGTGAAAGAGCAAGGAACCATGACGCTGGCACAACACCGACAATAGTTCAGCAGCACGGTCAGTCATGTTGACGCGGGATACCATTTCATCTCCTGCTTGAAACCGGCGGCGCTAAAGTGGGGGCAGTTAACGACGCCCCCAGGGAGGAACCGGGAAAACCCGGCAACCGGACAAAGCCCTGATGGCCCGATTCAGTCCACCCTGCAAAGCCTGTACCAGCAGGCTTTGCAGGGCCGCACATCACACCAAGAGGAAACCGCAGCGGGGATGACTTCTACAGCACACCCCGCTCGCGGCAGCTTTCCACCAGCAAGACAGACCCGGACCGAGGTTTAGAAGAAACCCAAGGCCTTCGGGCTGTAGCTCACCAGCAGGTTTTTGGTTTGTTGGTAGTGGTCCAGCATCATCTTGTGGGTTTCACGACCGATGCCGGATTTCTTGTAACCACCGAAGGCGGCATGGGCCGGATACAGGTGGTAGCAGTTGGTCCAGACACGGCCGGCCTTGATCTCGCGGCCCATGCGGTAAGCGGTGTTACCGTCACGGGTCCACACGCCGGCACCCAGACCAAAGGCGCTGTCGTTGGCAATACGCAGGGCCTCTTCCTTGTCCTTGAAGGTGGTCACGGCCACGACGGGTCCGAAGATTTCTTCCTGGAACACGCGCATCTTGTTGTTGCCAGCCAGAATGGTCGGCTGCACGTAGAAGCCCTCGGCCAGATCGCCACCCAGATGTGCCTGACCACCACCGGTCAGGATCTGGGCACCTTCCGCACGACCGATATCGATATAGGACAGGATCTTGTCCAGTTGCTCGCGCGAGGCTTGGGCACCAATCATGGTGGCCATATCCAGCGGGCTGCCCTGCTTGATGGCCTGGACACGGGCGACAGCACGTTCCATGAAGGCATCGTAGATGGACTCCTGCACCAGCACGCGTGACGGGCAGGTACATACTTCACCCTGATTGAGGGCAAACATGGCAAAGCCTTCCAGTGCCTTGTCGAAGTAATCGTCATCTTCGCGCATCACGTCTTCAAAGAAGATGTTGGGCGATTTGCCACCCAGCTCCAGCGTCACCGGAATGATGTTCTCGGCAGCGTATTGCATGATCAGGCGGCCGGTGCCGGTTTCCCCGGTAAAGGCCACCTTGGCAATGCGCGGATTGGTGGCCAACGGCTTGCCGGCTTCCACGCCGAAGCCATTCACCACATTGAGCACGCCTTCGGGCAGCAGGTCGGCAATCACTTCCATCAGCACCAGGATGGCCATCGGGGTCTGCTCGGCCGGTTTCAGCACAATGCAATTACCGGCAGCCAATGCCGGAGCCAGTTTCCAGGCAGCCATCAGCAGCGGGAAGTTCCACGGAATGATCTGCCCCACCACGCCCAGCGGTTCGTGGAAGTGGTAGGCCACGGTATCTTCGTCCAGCTCGGACAACGAGCCTTCCTGTGACCGCAGGCAGGAGGCAAAGTAACGGAAGTGATCAACCGCCAGCGGCAGGTCAGCGGCATTGGTTTCGCGGATGGGCTTGCCATTATCCAGGGTTTCCACCAGCGCGAGGAAAGGCAGGTATTCTTCGATGCGATCAGCAATCTTCAGCAATACATTGGCACGTACGGCTGGCGCGGTGCGGCCCCAGCGGTCGGCGGCGGCATGGGCGGCATCCAGTGCCAGTTCGATATCGGCAGCCGTGGAGCGGGCAATGTCACACAGCGGCTTGCCATCAATCGGGCTGATATTGGTGAAATACTGGCCCTGTACCGGCGCCACCCAGCGG
>JAFANL010000065.1 GCA_019232735.1 Aquitalea sp.
ATTCCGCCACGCTCGCCCACGAACGACACAACAAAGTGCCGCGAAGAGGGCGTCAATATAACGCAGGATGCTACGTGTTTCAAGTAGCTGGGCGGGGTAGTTGAATCATTGGTTAACGATCGTCTGCCTTAAGCAAAGTGTGGAAGCGTCGTTATCGGGTCAATTTTGCAATCAAGTATGTGCTGGCAGGCGGGGTGTGGAATTCAGGTGGCATGAGTGCTTGCATCACCGGTAGAATATGGCTGTCCACGTGGATCGTTCAGGAAATATTGTTGGAAGCCAAGATGCCCAATCTCGATGCAATGCTTGATCTGGCTTTACAGTTGGTGTTGTGCCAGTTGGAGATGGATGTCCATCGTGCCAAGCAGGAGATTTATGAAATGGCCGTGCCGATCAAGATTCTTCTGCTGAAAGACCTGGCTGAAGATGCGCAGCCATGCGGGTTGGATGATTTCTAGCAGATCCATTAATAAAGCGGCAGTATCGTATTTTTAGCTGCAAGATATGTTTCTCGCTGTTTGTTGTCTTGAACTGGTCTGGTCTTGAGGGGTTGTAATCGACCCGGCCTTAGTGGATGTCATTTCAATTGTTGCGTGGCGATGGTGTTGTCATGCCCGTATCTGTGCTTGTCAGTCTGTCATGCGAAATCCTCCCTCTGTGTGAGGACTCAACCCCCGCCTTAAAATCCCGCTTTATTCTCAGTAATTGGTGCTGGTATGGGCCTGTTTTCGATGACCGCAGCGCGTGTGGACGGGCTGCTTTGCCACCTCGATTCGCCTGCATACAAAAACAGGGTGCATGCTATACTGCGCGTTTTCGCAATGGGATGCGGCCTGTATCTTGCCATTTGCATGGCAAGCGGTGGCCGCTCTTGTAGCCGGGGCTTGTGGCCCCATATAGAGCCGAAGCCTCGCAAGGGTTTCACCCGTTTTTCAACATACGAAATGTTCGCACAGGCCGAACGCGTATGCCGATGACTAGTTAAGGATTGAACATGCAAGTACAACTGGAAACATTGAGCAATCTTGAGCGCCGCATGAACATCGCTCTGCCGATGGCTGCCATTGATGCTCAAGTCACCGAGCGCCTGAAGCGCGTAGCGCGTACTGCCAAGATTCAAGGTTTCCGTCCGGGCAAGGCTCCGCTGAAAATCGTTGAAGCCAACTACGGTGCTCAGGTACGTGAAGAAGTGCTGGGCGAGCAGGTTCAGCAAGGTTTCTACAGCGCCGTCAGCGAACAGAAGCTGCGCGTGGCTGGTTATCCGCGTTTTGAACCGGCAGCTGCTGAAGGTGATGTGGAAAACTTCAAGTTTGCCGCTACCTTTGAAGTGTACCCGGAAGTGAAAGTTGGCGAGCTGGCCGACAAAGAAATCAAAAAACCGGCTACTCCGGTAAGCGATGTTGAAATCGACAAGACCATCGACATCCTGCGCAAGCAGCGTACCCGTTACAACCGTGTTGAGCGTGCTGCTGCTGAAGGCGATCGCGTAATCATCGATTTCAAGGGCAGCATCGACGGCGTGCCGTTCGAAGGCGGTTCTTCCGAGAACTTCCCCTTCGTCCTGGGTCAAGGCCAGATGCTGGCTGACTTCGAAACCGGTGTGACCGGCATGAAGGAAGATGAAGTCAAGAACGTGGAAGTGGCCTTCCCGGCTGACTATCACGGCAAGGATGTGGCTGGCAAAACCGCCGTATTCGAAATCACCGTAAAGAACGTGGCTGAAGCCACCCTGCCGGAAGTGAACGAAGAGTTCGCCAAGCTGCTGGGTATCGCCGATGGCGACGTGGAAAAAATGCGTGGCGAAATTCGCAAGAATGTCGAGCGCGAAGTGAAGCGCCGTCTGCAGGCTCGCACCAAGGAGGCCGTGATGCAGGCTCTGCTGGACGTGACCGAGATCAGCCTGCCCAAAGCACTGGTACAGCTGGAAATCGGCCGCCTGATCGAACAAGCTCAGCGTGACATGCAGCAGCGCGGCATGAACGTGAAAGACATGCCTTTCCCGCCGGAACTGTTTGCCCAGCAAGCAGAGCGTCGCGTGGCTCTGGGTCTGATCCTGGCTGAAGTGGTTGAATCCAACAAGCTGGAAGCCAAGCCGGAACAGGTCAAGGCCATGATCGAAGAGTTTGCCGACAGCTACGAGCATCCGGAAGAAGTCCTGAGCTGGTACTACGCCAGCGCCGACCGTCTGGAAGGCCCGACCTCCATGGTACTGGAAGACAATGTCGTGGAATTCGTCCTGTCCAAGGCCAAGGTTGAAAACGAAGACCTGTCCTTTGACACCCTGATGGGCAGCAACGCCTGATAACGACACGAACGGAGTTGGTCGATGAAATCGATGATTGAACCGCAAGGGCTGGGCCTGGTGCCCATGGTGGTAGAGCAGAGTGGTCGTGGCGAGCGCGCTTACGACATCTACTCGCGACTGCTGAAGGAGCGTATCGTGTTCCTGGTCGGGCCCGTCACCGACGAATCGGCCAACCTGGTTGTGGCGCAGATGCTGTTCCTGGAGTCGGAGAATCCGGACAAGGACATCTACTTCTACATCAACTCGCCGGGTGGCTCGATTACTGCGGGCATGTCCATTTACGACACGATGAACTTCATCAAGCCGGACATTTCCACACTGTGTATCGGCCAGGCCGCCAGCATGGGGGCTTTCCTGCTCTCCGCTGGTACCCAGGGCAAGCGTTTTGCCCTGACCAATAGTCGGGTGATGATTCACCAGCCCTTGCTGTACGGTGGTGGTCTGTCCGGCCAGGTGACTGATATCGAGATTCATGCCCGTGAGCTGGTGAAGGTCAAGGCCAAGATGAACGAGTTGCTGGCCAAGCATTCTGGCCAGACCATGGAACGTCTGCAGGCCGATACCGAGCGTGACAACTTCATGTCCGCCGACGAGGCCCGTGAATACGGTCTGATTGATAAAGTGCTGAGCTCCCGCAAGGATGTCACGGCGTAAGCAGTGGAACTAGCTAATGGCTGATAAAAGCAGCAACGAAAAGCTTCTGTATTGCTCTTTCTGCGGGAAGAGCCAGCATGAAGTCCAGCGTCTGATTGCCGGTCCGCAGGTATTCATCTGCAATGAATGTGTCGAGCTGTGCAACGACATCATTCGTGAAGAGCTGGAAAAAGTGGTTGGCGAAATCGGCGATACCGCCGGTGCCGCCACGGCATTGCCGACGCCGCAGGAAATCCGTGCCGATCTGGATCAGTACATCATCGGTCAGGACTTTGCCAAGAAAACCCTGTCGGTGGCGGTGTACAACCATTACAAGCGTCTGTACACCCCTTCGACCGGCAAGGACGAAGTCGAGCTGGCCAAGAGTAATATCCTGCTGATCGGCCCGACGGGTTCTGGCAAGACCTTGCTGGCCCAGTCGCTGGCGCGTTTGCTGGATGTGCCGTTCGTGATCGCGGATGCGACCACGCTGACCGAAGCTGGTTATGTGGGGGAAGATGTCGAGCACATCATCCAGAAACTGCTGCAGAAGTGCGATTACGATGTGGAAAAAGCCCAGCGCGGCATTGTCTACATTGACGAAATCGACAAGATTTCCCGTAAGTCGGAAAATCCGTCCATTACCCGGGACGTATCGGGTGAGGGCGTGCAGCAAGCCTTGCTGAAACTGATCGAAGGTACTGTGGCTTCGATTCCGCCGCAAGGTGGGCGCAAGCATCCGAACCAGGAGTTCATCCAGGTCGATACCACCAATATCCTGTTCATTTGCGGTGGCGCTTTTGATGGTCTGGAAAAGATCATCCGTCGCCGTTCTGAAAAGGGTGGGATCGGTTTTGGTGCCGAGGTCAGCTCCAAGGACGACAGCAAGTCGACCTCCACGTTGTTCAAGGAAACCGAGCCGGAAGATTTGATCCGTTTTGGTCTGATTCCGGAGTTGATTGGCCGTCTGCCGGTGGTGGCTACGCTGGAAGAGCTGGATGAAGAGGCCATGGTAACCATCCTCACCCAGCCGAAGAATGCGCTGATCAAGCAGTATCAGCGTCTGTTCCAGATGGAGTCGGTCGAGCTGGAAGTTCGCCCGTCTGCCTTGCGTGTTATTGCCAAGCAGGCATTGATCCGCAAGACTGGCGCCCGCGGCCTGCGTTCCATCATCGAGCGCGTGTTGCTGGATACCATGTATGAACTGCCATCCATGGAAAACGTCGAAAAAGTAGTGGTGGATGAAAAGGTTATCGAAAAAGGCGAGAAGCCTTTGTTCATCTATCGCGACAAGGGTGATGAAGTCCAGTCTGCCTAAGCTTTTCAGCTGTGAGGGAAAACCGCCTGTCATGGGCGGTTTTTCTTTTGTATTGTCGCCAAACTGATTTAGTATGGGTGTTGATTTTCAGCATGCATGCCCCATCTTTCATGCATTGTTTCACGTAAGCAAGGTTAGGTGATATGCCCCAACCCGCAGAACTCCGCGAAGAAACCACATTGCCTTTGCTCCCGTTGCGGGACGTCGTGGTTTTCCCCCATATGGTCATTCCGCTGTTTGTCGGAAGAGCCAAGTCCATCCGTGCGCTGGAAAGTGCCATGGATGAAGGCAAGCAGGTGCTGCTGGTCGCCCAGCGCTCGGCCTCCAAGGACGAGCCGGAAGCTGATGATCTGTACAGCGTCGGCACCATAGCCTCTGTCCTGCAAATGCTCAAGCTGCCAGATGGCACGGTCAAGGTGTTGGTTGAAGGGCGCCAGCGCGCCCTGATCAGCCAGGTGGCTGAGGATGGTGGCTGCTTTGTCGGCACCATTACGCCACTCGCCGCCGATGGCGAGGATTCGACCGAGTCCGAAGCCATGCGCAGGGCGCTGCTGGCCCAGTTTGAGCAGTACGTCAAACTCAACAAGAAAATTCCGCCCGAGGTGATGACCTCGCTGGCCGGCATCGAACGTGCCGGGCGCATGGCCGACACCATTGTTGCCCACCTGCCGCTCAAGCTGGAACAGAAGCAGGAAGTGCTGGAGATGTTCGACGTGCGAGCGCGTCTGGAGCATCTGCTGTCCCAGCTGGAGGGTGAAATCGACATCCTGCAGGTGGAAAAGCGCATCCGTGGTCGCGTCAAGCGCCAGATGGAAAAGAGCCAGCGCGAGTACTACCTCAACGAGCAGGTCAAGGCCATCCAGAAAGAGCTGGGTGACATGGATGAGGTCAGTGATCTGGATGAGCTGGAGAAGAAGATCCGCCTGGCCGGCATGACCAAGGAAGCCAAGGACAAGGTCACGTCCGAGCTGAAAAAGCTCAAGATGATGTCGCCGATGTCGGCGGAAGCCACGGTGGTGCGCAATTACATCGACACCTTGCTCGAATTGCCGTGGAAGAAAAAGACCAAGATCAACAAGGATGTCGCCAACGCAGAAGCCGTGCTGGATGAGGATCACTTTGGCCTGGAAAAGGTCAAGGAGCGCATTCTGGAGTATCTGGCAGTGCAGCAGCGTGTCGACAAGCTCAAAGCCCCCATTTTGTGCCTGGTAGGGCCTCCGGGCGTTGGTAAGACCTCGCTGGGGCAGTCCATTGCGCGGGCGACCAATCGCAAGTTCGTACGCATGGCGCTGGGTGGTGTGCGTGATGAATCGGAAATCCGTGGTCACCGCCGTACCTATATCGGCTCCATGCCGGGCAAGGTGCTGCAGAACATGAGCAAGGTCGGAGTGAAAAATCCGCTCTTCCTGTTGGATGAGGTAGACAAGATGGGGGCCGATTTCCGTGGCGACCCGTCATCCGCCTTGCTGGAAGTGCTGGACCCGGAGCAGAATCACTCCTTTGTCGATCATTACGCCGAGGTCGAGTATGACTTGTCCGACGTCATGTTCGTGGCAACGGCCAACTCGCTGAACATTCCGCATGCTTTGCTGGACCGGATGGAGATTATTCGCCTGGCAGGGTATACCGAGGACGAGAAGGTCAATATCGCTCAGAAATACCTGGTGCCCAAGCAGATCAAGGCCAATGGTGTCCAAGAGGGTGAGCTGGTACTGCATGAATCTGCCCTGCGCGATATCGTGCGCTACTACACCCGCGAGGCGGGGGTGCGTAGCCTGGATCGCGAAATTGCCAAGATCTGCCGCAAGGTGGTCACCAGCACGCTGCTGGGCAAGAGCAAGGGCGGCAAGGTGACGGTTAATGCCAAGAATCTGGACAAGTACCTGGGCGTACATCGATTTGATTACGGTGTGGCGGAGCAGGAAAACCGTATCGGGCAGGTGACTGGCTTGGCCTGGACTGAAGTGGGTGGCGAATTGCTGACCATCGAGGCGGTGTCCTTGCCGGGTAAGGGAAATATCGTCCGTACCGGCCAGCTTGGCGAGGTGATGCAAGAGTCGATCACGGCGGCAATGAGTGTAGTACGCAGCCGGTCGAGTGCATTGGGTATCAAGCCGGATTTTCATGAAAAACATGACATGCACATTCATGTTCCGGAGGGTGCCACACCCAAGGATGGCCCAAGTGCTGGTATTGCGATGACAACCGCGATAGTTTCCGTTCTGGCGGGAATTCCGGTACGCTCTGACGTGGCCATGACGGGTGAAATCACACTGCGTGGTGAAGTATTGCCCATTGGGGGCCTGAAAGAAAAACTGCTGGCAGCGCACCGTGGCGGCATCAAGCATGTGCTGATTCCGCATGGCAATGCCAAGGATCTGGTGGATATTCCCGCCAACATCAAGCAGAAGCTGGAAATTCATCCTGTCAAGTGGATCGACGAGGTGCTGGCACTGGCGCTGGAGCGTCAGCCGGAACCTTTGCCTGATGAAGCAAAGCCGGACGAGTTGCACCCCGCGCCGGAGGGCAAGGCCGGTGTGTCTGTAATGACGCATTAGAAATCAGTATGTTGCAGCTGTTGTGAATTTACCGGGCCGCTAGTGCTTTCCAGACGGGGTTGAGAAATGGCAATATTCCGCTGGAAGCCGCTTGACACAAGGATTTTGGCCTTGCTATAAAGCAAGCGGTTTTTATCCGAATTACGTAGACCGAAGAACGACGAAAGGGGACTTACGTGAACAAGTCTGAACTGATTGACGCCATCGCGGCTGAAGCCGATATTTCCAAGGCTGCTGCTACCAAGGCTCTGGACGGCATGGTTGCTGCCGTTACCTCTGCCTTGAAAAAAGGCGATACCGTGACCCTGGTGGGTTTCGGCACCTTCTACGTGGGCGAGCGCGCCGAGCGCAGCGGCCGCAACCCGAAGACCGGCGCCACCATCAAGATCCCGGCGGCACGTTCTCCCAAGTTCCGCGCTGGCAAGGCACTGAAAGACGCGCTATAATTTGCCACTCCGCCGGGGCCTGATTTTGCAGGGTTCGGCGGAGCGCAGGGGCGTTTAGCTCAGTTGGTAGAGCGTCTGCCTTACAAGCAGAATGTCGGCGGTTCGACTCCGTCAACGCCCACCAACGGCACGGAGTGGTAGTTCAGTTGGTCAGAATACCGGCCTGTCACGCCGGGGGTCGCGGGTTCGAG
>JAFANL010000095.1 GCA_019232735.1 Aquitalea sp.
CTGCTGATCATGCCGAATGTGGAAGCCGCCAACATCAGCTACAACCTGCTGCGTGTTTCGGCCTCCGACGGCGTGACCATCGGCCCGATCCTGATGGGCATGAGCAAGCCGGTACACATCCTGACCCCGATCTCCTCGGTACGTCGCATCGTCAACATGGTGGCCCTGGCTGCTGTGGATGCACAGGTCGCCGGCAGCAACAACTAAGTCCTCGTCTTTGGTCTTATACTGAACGGGCAAGCATCTGCTTGCCCGTTTTCTTTACATGACGAGGAGAGCCAGCCATGAGTGCCGATTTCACCCCACCCGATCCATTCGCCATGTTCCGCCAGTTCTGGCAAACTGCCACACCTGCCGGCATCCAGCCTTTCCTGCCGCCACTGAGCGAAGAAGAAATCGACCGCAAACTGGCCGAACTTCGGGTGGTGGAAGGGTGGCTGACCATGAATCTGGGCATGTTGTCGATGCAGATGAAAACCCTGGAAATGCAGCGCGCCGCCATGGCCGCACTGAAACCCAAGGAATAAGGTCATCTCAGCCCGACCGCCCAGCCCGCAGCCGAGCGGTCGTCGGCCACTGATACAGCACCTTGCCTGAACGCTTTTAAAAGAATGCTTTGTGAAACCAATTGAATCCGCAGCGCAGCCTCATCCGATCCGTCTGTTTACCCAACTGGCCAGCGGACAATTTTCCCGGCGCGACTACCTGGACGAACGCAAGAACCGTATCAAACTGGCCCTGCGCAGCCTGCTGACCCTGCCCAGCAGCTACCGCTGGCTGGCCTTCCTCAGCAGCCAGCCACTGTTGCTCGACTATTTGCGTCTGGCACCGCGCCTGGCCCAAAAGCTGCACCGCCCTTATCTGTACCGCAGCCTGGGCAATGCCGCCAAGGTCGAGTTGCTGCAACAGCATTATCTGCAGATGCTGCGTCTGCCGCCGGCAGTGCGTAGCCGTCTGTTGTCGCTGGACAATCCGGTGCTGGCCACGGTCAGTGGCAAGGATGAAGCCAGTTTCAGCTGGGTGATGGGACACAATCACTATTTCGACAAGGAAGGCGAGCTGTCGCTGCAATTCCTGGATGGTCAGCAGGTGGCACTGGCTACCCTCACCTTAACCCTGTGCCAATACCAGGGGCAAGCGGTGGCGCTGATCGGCGGCCTGCAAGGCCCGCGCAAGGAATTCGGCCACGAATGCATCCGCACCGCCACCAAAGCCTGCCATGGCCTGTTCCCCAAGCGCCTGGCGCTGGAGGCGCTGACCGTCATCGCCCGGGAGATGGGCTGCCAACAGGTGCTGGCCGTGTGCAAGGACAGCCATATTTATAGCTCCTGGCGCTATCGCCGCGATTTCCAGGCCGATTACGACAGCTTCTGGCTGGATATCGGGGCCGAGAAAATCAATAACGATTATTTCCGCATCCCCTTCCCCATCCCGCGCAAGCCGATGGAGGAAATCGCCAGCAAGAAACGCAGCGAATACAACCGCCGCTATGCCTTGCTGGATGAAATGGCCGCACAGATCAGCCAGTCACTGCGCTAGGCAGCAGCCCGCAGACAAGAAAAAAGCACCACTCCGGTGCTTTTTTCTTTGCGATGGCGTACCGGATTCACGGCCGTGGCAGCGAGAAATCCTCCTGCACCAGGGTATAGCCATCCCCCGCCAGCTTGCCGATGGGATGCAGCGCCCGGACATCGATCCGGCCCTCCTGGTAGACCGCATCATCAACATAGACGTGACAGATCTCCCCCAGCACCAGGGTACTGCTGCCGACACCATGCCCCAGGTCCAGGCAGCTATGCAGCCTGCACTCATAGCGAATCGGCGAGCGGGCCACGCCGGGTGCCCTCACCAGCTTGCTGCGCACCTTCTCCAGACCGGCCAGGTCAAATTCGTCCACCTCGGCCGGATAAGCTGCGCAAGACTGGTTCATCTCCTCCACCAGTTCCTGGCTGACGATATTCACCACGAACTCTCCCGTGGCACGGATATTGGCCAGACTGTCCTTGTCGCTGCCATCCGGCTTTTTCAGGATGGTCACCGCCAGCAGAGGCGGATTCAAGCCCGCCACGGTAAAAAAGGAAAACGGTGCCAGATTGGCCACGCCGAGCAGATCCTGCGTACTGAGCCAGGCAATCGGGCGCGGCAACACGCTGCCGGTCAGCAGTTTGTACAGGCTGGTGCTTTCCAGTTCTCTGACATCGCAATCCATTTCCATCCCCATTCGGCTGCTCTTCAAGACACCATTCTAATGCTGCATCGCAGCACAAGAAAAGACCGGCGTACCACGCCACGATAATGTCACCATGCACATGGTGCTGAAGCGCCGCTGCCGGTAAAATGCCGGCATGAATGCACCCCGCTTTATCCATCTGCGCCTCCACTCGGAGTTTTCCATCACCGACGGCATTGTCCGGCTGGACGACGCGGTAAAACGCGCCCAGAAGGACAATATGCCCGCCATGGGCATGTCGGACCTGATGAACCTGTTCGGCATGGTCAAGTTTTACAAGTCCTGCCGCAACAAGGGGATCAAACCCATCGTCTCGGCCGATATCTGGCTGGAAAACGAAGAAGACCGCGACAAGCCCACCCGCCTGATGCTGACGGTGAAAAACCGCGAAGGCTATCGCCGCCTGTGCGAACTGCTGACCCAGGCCTTCACCCATAACCAGTACCGTGGCCGCGCCGAAATCAAGCGTGCCTGGCTGGAAGAAGGCGATAACAGCAATCTGCTGTGCCTGTCCGGAGCCCATCTGGGCGACGTCGGGGTGGCGCTGGCCATGGGCCAGCGTGAAGAGGCCATGCGCCGTGCCCAATACTGGGAAAGCCTGTTCCCCGGCAGCTTCTATCTGGAAATCCAGCGCGTGGACAGTGCCCAGATTGAAAGCGTGGTCCAGGCCACCTTGTGGCTGGCCGGTGAAACCAGTCTGCCGGTGGTGGCCACCCACCCGATCCAGTTCATGGACCCGGATGACTTCAAGGCCCA
>JAFANL010000247.1 GCA_019232735.1 Aquitalea sp.
GCAGCACCGGACCTGTCGCGCCGCCGCCTGTTTGGATTGGGCGCATGAAACCTGACCAGATCCGCATTCTCCTGAGCCAGGACAAAGACAGTGGCGGCACGGCATCGGTAAGCTGGCCGCGGCTGGAGGCCGAACGTCTGTTCATCGCCCAGTCGGCAGAGCAAGCCGAACAAACCGCACCCATGCTGTTTTCCCTGTGCGCCCAGGCACAAACCCTGGCCACCCGCCTGGTGTTGCGTCAGGCCGCAGGACAGACTGCCACGGCCAGCCTGCGGGAGCAGGAAATCATCACCTTTGAAGCCGCGCGGGAAACCCTGCGCAAACTGCTTTTGGACTGGGCGCAGGCGTTTGATGGCCATGCGGCGGCCAGCCACTGGTTGACGCAGTGGCGGCTGGCACAGGACCTGCGGGCCCTGCGCGCGCTGGCCGCGGACTATGTCTACCGCGAGGACTGCGGTCACTGGCTACAGCGCGGCGAAGCCGGCTGGCAGGAATGGCTGGCGACAGCGGACAGCGCACCGGCACGCTGGCTGCACGGCATGCAGCGACCCCTGCCGGGCTGCGCGCTACTGCCCGCACTGGATGCCACACAGCTGGCCGGCAATCTGGCCGACTGGCTACGCCCTGGTGGGCCGGTATGGCAGGGACAGGCTTGCGAGGTGGGCGCACTGGCCAGCGAGGCCACCCAGCTACCCGCACTGCTGGCCGACAATTTGCGCCCGCGGGCGCGCTTGCTGGCACGTTTGCTGAAGCTGGCACGCTGGCTGAGCGGCGACACACGCTTGCAAGCCAGTGCCGCCAGCCTGCCGGATGGCGCGCTGGCGCTGGTGGAAACCGCACGCGGGCCACTGCTGCATCTGGCCGCACTGGATGGCAACGCACGCATCAGCCGCTATCGCGTGCTGCCCCCCACACTGTGGCATGCCCACCCGGAAGGGGTGATCCGGGTCAGTTTGAGTGCTCTGGTGGCGGAGTCTGCCGCAGAATGGCAGCGACAGATCAGTCTGATCGATCCTTGTGTCGCTTATCGTATCCAGCAGGATAGCGGCTGAGTGGATGGCGGGACGGGAATTGAAGACACAGACGGCGCGTCACCAGTGGAAGGATAAGAAATATGCATGAAATGTCATTGGCCGAGGGCATCATCCAGTTGCTGGAAGATCAGGCTGCGACACAGGAATTTCGGCGGGTAAAGCAGGTGTGGCTGAATATTGGCGAACTGGCCGGCGTGGAGGCCGAAGCACTGGCATTCTGCCTGGATGTGGTCAGCCGCGACACGCTGGCCGATGGCGCAGTCTTCCATTTTGCGCGGCAGCCCGGCCAGGGCTGGTGCCTGGCCTGCAGCCAGAGCGTGGCCATCCATGCCCGTTTCGATGCCTGCCCCTTGTGCGGCAAGCATCAGGTACAAGTCACTGGCGGCGATGAGATGCGCGTCAGCGAGCTGGAAGTGGAATAGTCTTCCACGACCGGCCACACAGAAATAGCGACAGCGGCAGGCGGGTTCTGCCTGCGTCAGCACAAAACGATAAAGGAGAGGCAGCAATGTGCACCGTATGCGGCTGTAGTAAAGGTAATGTGAAGATTGAAGGACGGGCTCCGGGCGGTGTGAAGTTTCCCTATCGGCCGCATCACGCCCATCCCCATGATCATGAGCATTCCCATTCTCACGACCACGACCACGACCATCATCAGCATGCCCATGCACACCCGCCAGTGCAGCCGGTCGAAGAACACCAGCCCACCCTGAGCCAGCAGGCGGGTGGCCCGGCCTTGCATTACGGTCAGGGCGCGGCCCATGCCCATGCACCGGGACTGAGTCAAAGCCGCATGGTCAAGATCGAACAGGGCATTCTGTCGAAAAACGATGGCTATGCTGCCGAAAACCGCCAATGGCTGCGCGACCGTGGCATCTTCGCGCTGAACCTGGTGTCCAGCCCCGGTTCCGGCAAAACCACCTTACTGGCCGAAACCATCCGCCAGCTGGGTAGCGACACCCTGGTGTATGTGGTGGAAGGCGACCAGCAAACCAGCAACGATGCCGAGCGCATCCGCGCTGCCGGCGCCCCGGCCATCCAGATCAATACCGGCAAAGGCTGTCATCTGGACGCGCATATGGTGGGCCAGGCACTGCAACAGCTGAACCCGGCCGATGACAGCCTGCTGCTGATCGAAAACGTCGGCAATCTGGTCTGTCCGGCCGCCTTTGACCTGGGCGAGGCCCACAAGGTGGCCATCCTGTCGGTGACCGAGGGCGAGGACAAGCCACTCAAATACCCGGACATGTTTGCCGCCGCCGACGTCATGCTGCTGACCAAGATCGACCTGCTGCGACATCTGGATTTCGATGTCGATACCTGCATCGCCAATGCCCGTCGCGTCAACCCCAAGATCAAGGTCATGCAACTGTCGTCCAAGAGTGGCGACGGCATGGATGTGTGGGTGGACTGGCTGCTGCTGGAAATGAACGAGGCCCAGCTGGTCAAGCAACGCGAAGTGGCCCGGCTGCGCCAGCAGATTGCCGAGCTGGAACAACAGTTGCAGGAGCGCCGCTGAACCATGTCGCAACAAAGACTGCGTCTTACCATCCGCGGACGGGTGCAAGGGGTAGGCTTTCGCCCTTTTGTCTGGCGCATCGCCCAGGCGCAAGGCCTGGCCGGCTTTGTGCTCAATACCGGCGAAGGTGTCACCATCGAAGTCCAGGGCAGTGGCCAGCAGCTGGCCGCCTTCCGCCAGCAATTGCAACATACCTTGCCACCGCTGGCGCACATCGACAGCCTGCAACAAAGCCTGCTGGACCTGCAGCCGGACAGCACGCTGTTTGAAATCCGCAGCAGCACCGGCAACACCGAAAACCAAAGCCAGGCACAGCTGCCCGCCGATAGTGCCACCTGCCTGGCCTGTCTGGACGAGCTGTTCAATCCAGACAACCGGCGCTACCGCTACCCCTTCATCAACTGTACCGATTGCGGCCCGCGCTACACCGTCACCCACCGCCTGCCTTATGACCGTGCCAACACCAGCATGCTGGCCTTCCCGCTGTGTCCGGCCTGTCGGCAGGAGTATCAGGACCCGGCCAGCCGCCGCTTTCATGCCGAACCCACCGCCTGTCCGCAATGCGGGCCACAGCTGCAGCTGACCGACCGCTTCGGCCTGCCGCTGAAGGGGGACCCGGTGCATGGCGCCTGGCAGATTCTGCAGATGGGACGCAGCATTGCCATGAAGGGGCTGGGCGGTTTTCATCTGGTGTGCGATGCCACCCAGCCGGATGCCGTCGCCCGCTTGCGGCAGCTCAAGCATCGCCCCGGCAAGCCGCTGGCGGTCATGGCGCTGAATATCGAATCCGTGCGCGCCTTCTGCGAAGTCAGCCCCAGCGAGGCCGCCTGGCTGCTACGCCCGGAACGGCCCATCGTGCTGCTGCAAAAGAAGGCGATTGCCGATCAGCTGATGCCGGATATTGCCCCCGGCATGGCCAGCATTGGCGTGATGCTGCCTTACACCCCGCTGCAATGGCTGCTGTTTTATCAGGCACTGGGCCGCCCGAATGGGCAGGAATGGCGCCGCCAAGCCTGCGAGCAGATCTGGGTGATGACCAGCGCCAACCTGTCTGGCGAACCCATCGTCATCACCAATCAGGAAGCACGCGAGCGGCTGAACAAGGTGGCCGACGTCTTCCTGCTGCACAACCGCAATATCGTTACCCGCTGCGACGACAGCGTGCTGGCCATACAGGGGCGCGAGCCCTTGCTCTACCGCCGCGCACGTGGTTTTGTGCCGGAGCCGCTGCCCCTGTCTGCTGGCGGACCGGATGTGCTGGCGCTGGGTGCCTACCTCAAGACCACGGCCACGGTATTGCGCGGCGAGCAGGCTTTTGTCTCACAATATATTGGCGACCTGGACCATCCGCTCAGTTGCGAAGCACTGGAACAGGCCGCCCAGCATCTGCTTGAGCTGACCGCCGTCACACCACAGGCCATCGCCTGCGATCTGCAGCCCGATGCCTTTTCCAGCCAGCTGGCACAGCAATGGGCACAGCAGCTGGATGTTCCGCTGCTGCCGGTACAGCACCACCATGCCCACCTGGCCGCCGTCATGGCCGAGCATGGCCTGAACGGTCCGGTATTGGGCATGGCGCTGGATGGTTATGGCCTGGGCAAGAACGGTGATGCCTGGGGCGGCGAACTGATGATGCTGGAAGGTGCCAGTTGCGAGCGCATGGGCCATATCAGCTCCTTGCCGCTGCCCGGCGGCGACAAGGCGGCACGCGAACCATGGCGCATGGCAGTCGGCCTGTGGCAGCGCCTGAACCCGGCCTTGCCCCTGCCCGCCCATCTGGCCGGGCGCCCCGGCCTGCCCATGCTGCTGCGCCAGCTGGAAACCGGGCTCAACTGTCCCGAGACCACCAGCATGGGGCGCTGGTTCGATGCCATTGCCGGTCTGGCCGGCATTTGCCCGGAACAGAGTTTCGAAAGCGAAGCGGCGCAAAAGCTGGAAACACTGGCCACCGGCTGCGCACCACTGGCCGGTGGCTGGCGGGTTTCTCCGGCCAATCTGCTTGACCTCACCCCGCTGGCGCAACAGCTCATGCAATTGAGCGATCCGCTTGCCATTGCCAGCCTGTGGCATGCCACGCTGGCCCATGCCCTGGCCGACTGGGCCAGCCGCGCCGCCAATACCACCGGCATCCGGCAACTGGTGCTGGCCGGCGGTTGCTGCGCCAATCGCAAACTGCTGCAACAACTGTTGCCGCTGCTGCGCGAAGCCGGCCTGCAGCCTTTTACCGCACAACAATTACCGCCCAATGATGGCGGGCTCAGCCTGGGTCAGGCCTGGGTGGCGCGTCAACGCTTACTACAACAATAAGGAAATCACCATGTGCCTGGCCATGCCAGTAAGAATCAGCCAGTTACTGCCCGAGGAGATGGCGGTGGTGGATGTGGACGGCGTCAGCCGTGAAATCTCGGTCGCCCTGATCGACACCCCGCAGGAAGGCGACTACGTCATCCTGCACGTGGGCTACGCCATCGGCAAACTGAACCCGGAAGAAGCGGCCCGTACCCTGGCCTTGATGGACCAGTTGGCGAGTGGAGAAGCATCATGAAATACGTGGACGAATTCCGCCGTGGCGACATCGCCCGCGGCATGGCGGCACATATCCGCACCCTGGTGAACCCGAGCCGGGAATACCGCCTGATGGAGTTCTGCGGCGGCCACACCCATGCCATCGCCCGCTACGGCCTGACCGGCCTGTTGCCGGAAAATATCCGCCTGATCCACGGCCCCGGCTGTCCGGTATGCGTGCTGCCCATCGGCCGGGTGGATTCCGCCATCGAACTGGCACTGCGGCCGGATGTCATCCTGTGCAGCTATGGCGACACCCTGCGGGTGCCGGCTTCGAACAAGATGAGCCTGTACCAGGCCCGCGCCCAGGGCGCCGATGTACGCATGGTGTACTCCACCAGCGATGCCCTGCAGATTGCCCGCGA
>JAFANL010000284.1 GCA_019232735.1 Aquitalea sp.
CGCCAGTTCGAAGGCCGCCGCCGCGAACTGATTGCCGCCCGCGTGGTACGCCAGGCCGAACTGGATGCTGGCAAGCTGCCGGACTTCCTGCCGGAAACCGCCGCCATTCGTGCCGGCGACTGGAAGATTGCCCCGCTGCCGCAAGACTTGCTGGACCGCCGCGTGGAAATCACCGGCCCGGTAGACCGCAAGATGATGATCAATGCGCTGAACTCCGGCGCCAAGAGCTTCATGGCGGACTTTGAAGACTCCAACTGTCCGAGCTGGGAAAACCAGGTCAGCGGCCAGATCAATGTGCGCGATGCCTATCGCAAGAGCATTTCCTTTGCCAACCCGGATGGCAAGCAGTACAAGCTGAATGACACCATTGCCACGCTGATCCTGCGTCCGCGCGGCTGGCATCTGATGGAAAAGCACGTGACGGTGGATGGCCAGATCGTCTCCGGCTCACTGTTCGACTTTGCGCTGTCCTTCTTCCACAACATTGCCTACCTGCAAAGCGTGGGCAGCGCCACCTATTACTATCTGCCCAAGATGGAAAGCCATCTGGAAGCACGCCTGTGGAATGATGTCTTCGTGTTTGCCCAACAAGAACTGGGCATTGCGCAAGGCAGCATCAAGGCCACCGTGCTGATTGAAACCATTCTCTCCGCCTTCGAGATGGACGAAATCCTGTATGAGCTGCGCGAACACAGCTCCGGCCTGAATGCCGGGCGCTGGGACTACATCTTCAGCTGCATCAAGAAGTTCAAGCAGAACCGCGACTTCTGTCTGGCCAACCGCGCCCAGATCACCATGACCGTGCCCTTCATGCGCGCCTACGCCCTGCTGCTGCTCAAGACCTGCCACCAGCGCAATGCGCCGGCCATCGGCGGCATGGCCGCGCTGATTCCGATCAAGAACGACCCGGTAGCCAATGAAAAAGCCCTGGGCGGCGTGAAGGCGGACAAGGACCGCGACGCCACCGACGGCTACGATGGCGGCTGGGTGGCTCACCCGGGCCTGGTACCGATTGCCAACGAAGCCTTCAGCCGCGTGCTGGGTGATGCGCCCAACCAGATTGCCAAGCAACGTCCGGACGTGAATGTCAGCGCCGCCGACCTGTTGAACTTCCAGCCGGAAGCCCCGATCACCGAAGCCGGCCTGTCGATGAACATCAATGTGGGCATCCAGTATCTGGGTTCCTGGATTTCCGGCAATGGCTGCGTCCCTATCCACAACCTGATGGAAGATGCCGCCACCGCTGAAATCTCCCGCTCGCAGATCTGGCAGTGGCTCCGCAGCCCCAAGGGCGTGCTGGACGATGGCCGCAAGGTGACCGTTGAATTGTTCCGCGAACTGCAAGCCGCCGAAGTAGCCAAGCTGAAAGCCGAGTATGGCAATCGCTGGACCAAGCAGTATGAAGACGCCGCTGGCATGTTCGACCTGCTGACCACCTCGGATGACTTCGTCGAGTTCCTCACCCTGCCCGGCTACGATTACATCGACTAAAAGCAAACAACCAAATAGGGAACCGTCCCTGAAGCAAGGTGCGCCGACGCAGACAGTACATCGCGTACGACAAGCAGGCGCAACGCAGCAGCAGGGATAAGCACTGAACGATCGATCCAATGGTTGGCAATTTGCCAGCTTACACTCATGCGGCCCGTGATCCGGGCCGCTTTTTTTATGCCTGCCGCCCGAATGGGCAACTTCCTGTCTCCAATATTCAATCTCAGCCATTTTATTGCGCAACATAAAGAGAAATTTCTTTTGCATTGCAATAAAATTGCGCGAAATATTCGTTTTCCAAAAAAATCTATCCAGTCTCACAAGGAATCGCCATGTCCCTACGCCATCGCCAACTGCTGGCCGCCGCCGCAGCTGTACTCTCCCTGTCCGTTTCTGCCGCCGAACTGCAATCGGTTGCCATCACCGCCATTGTCGACCATCCGGCGCTGGATGCCGCACGCAAGGGCATTACCGATGAACTGAAGGCAGAGGGCCTTGGCGAAGACAAGGTCAAAGTGCAGTACCAGAGCGCCCAGGGCAATCCGGCCACCGCAGGCCAGATCGCCCGCAAGTTCGTCGGCGACAAACCAGATGTTGCCGTGGCCATCGCCACCCCATCTGCCCAGGCTCTGGTTGCCGCCAGCAAGACCCTGCCCATCGTCTTCACCGCCGTGACCGACCCTGTGGCCGCCAAATTGGTGAGCAGCTGGAAACCCAGTGGCAGCAATGTCACCGGCGTATCCGACATGCTGCCGCTGGGCCCGCAAGTCGACCTGATCCTGAAAGTAAAGCCGGGTGCCAAGCGCGTAGGCATGGTATTCAGCCCGGGTGAAGTCAATTCCACCATCGTGGTGAAGGAACTGAAAGCCGAGCTGGCCAAGCGTGGCATGACGCTGGTGGAAGCGCCGGCCCCGCGTACCGTGGACGTGGCTCCGGCGGCCAAGAGCCTGATCGGCAAGGTTGACGCCCTCTACACCAGCACCGACAACAATGTGGTGTCCACCTATGAATCGCTGGTGGCCGTGGCCAATCAGGCCAAGCTGCCACTGATCGCTTCGGATACCGACTCGGTAAAACGCGGTGCCATCGCCGCACTGGGCATGAACTACTACGATATGGGCCGTCAGACCGGCAAGATCGTGGTCCGCATCCTGAAGGGTGAAAAAGCCGGCACCATCGCTCCGGAAGTGGGGAGCAAGCTGAGCCTGACCGTGAACCCGGCAGCCGCCCAGAAACAAGGTGCCCCGCTGTCCGCAACCTTGCTGAAAGAAGCCCAGACCACCGTCAAGTAAGCAGCATCCCGTCTGTATGCCCTGATGGCCACCTGTGGGCCTTCAGGGCATTGTCCGTCACTGCAGCCCCGCCCCACCCCGGCCGGGCTTGCCGGTCCACCATCCATCGGGCCGGTTTGCCGTAGAGGTATTCATGTCCCTGATTTCAATGATGGGCGCGCTGGAAATCGGCCTGATCTTTGCGCTGGTTGCGCTGGGCGTGCTGATTTCTTTCCGACTGCTCAATTTCCCCGACCTTACCGCCGACGGCAGCTTTCCGCTGGGCGGTGCCGTTGCTGCCGTGCTGATTGCCGGTGGCCATGACCCATGGCTGGCCTGTGGCCTGGCCGCCATTGCCGGTGCCGCTGCCGGCTGGCTGACCGCCTGGCTCAATGTGCGCCTGGGCATCCTGCAATTGCTGGCCAGTATTCTGGTGATGATTGCACTGTACTCGATCAACCTGCGCATCATGGGCGCGCCCAATGTGGCACTGATTGGCCTGCCCACCGTATTTACACCCTTCATCAGCACCGTCAGCGACAATGCCTGGCTGATCCAGCCCGCGGTGCTGGCGGTGATTGTCATCATTGCCAAACTGCTGCTGGATGCCTTCTTCGCCTCGGAAGCCGGCCTGGCCTTGCGCGCCACCGGTGCCAATCCGCGCATGGCACGGGCACAGGGCATTTCCACTGACCGCATGACCCTGGCCGGCATGGCCTTGTCCAATGCACTGATCGCGCTGGCCGGCGCCTTGTATGTACAAACCCAGGGCGGTGCCGACATCTCCATGGGCATCGGCACCATCGTGGTAGGTCTGGCCGCCGTCATCATCGGCGAAACCTTGCTGCCGCCGCGCAGCCTGTGGCTGGTGACACTGGCCACCGTGCTGGGCGCATTGCTGTATCGCCTGCTGATTGCCCTGGCCCTGAACGCCGACTTCATCGGCCTGCAGGCACAGGATCTGAATCTGATTACCGCCGTGCTGGTGGGCCTGGCGCTGGTATTGCCCAAAATCAAGAGCAAGCTGCGCAAAAAGCAAGGAGGGCACACCGCATGATGCGCGCCGACAATCTGTTCAAGACTTTCAATCCCGGTACCCCGCTGGAAAATCCGGTACTGCGCGGCCTGTCGCTGACCATTGAATCCGGTCAGTTCGTCACCGTTATCGGCAGCAATGGCGCCGGTAAATCGACCTTTCTGAATGCCATTAGCGGCGACATCGGCCCGGATAGTGGCAGCCTCTTCATCGATGGACAGGATGTCACCCGTCAGTCGGCCTGGCAGCGTGCCGGGCTGGTGGCCCGCGTGTTTCAGGACCCCTTGGCCGGCACCTGCGAAGGGCTGACCATTGAGGAGAATCTGGCCCTGGCCATGCAACGCGGCCAGGGACGTGGTTTGTCCCGCGCCGTCAAGGCCAGCTATCGCGAGCAATTTCGCGCCAAGCTGGCCACCTTGAAGCTGGGTCTGGAAAACCGGCTGGGTGACCGCATGGGCCTGCTGTCCGGTGGTCAGCGTCAGGCAGTCAGCTTGCTGATGGCCTCTCTCCAGCCTTCACGCCTGCTGCTGCTGGATGAGCACACCGCCGCGCTCGACCCCAAAACCGCCGCCTTCGTGCTGGAGCTGACCGACCGTATCGTCAGTGAAAACCAGCTGACCGCCTTGATGGTGACCCACTCCATGCGCCAGGCGCTGGACCATGGCCACCGCACTGTCATGCTGCATCAGGGGCGGGTGGTACTGGATGTCAGTGGCGCGGAACGCAGCCGCATGGATGTTCCGCATCTGCTGGCCATGTTCGAACAGACCCGCGGCGAAAAACTGGACGACGACGCCCTGTTACTGGGCTAAGCCAGCTCCTCCCCATCCCGGCAATGGCTGCCCGGCATCCAGCGATGCCAGCAGTCCATTACCGGCCCTCACCGGCAAGCTGACACCGGTACTGGCCATTTCGGTGTCAGGCATGCGAACCTTCCCTCTCTACCGCACTCAAATGCCTGTTTGTTTACTGTTGCAGGGAGCTTGCATGAGAACCATGAGAACTTCGATTTTCCCCATCCTGGCGCTGGCCTGCCTGAGCGCCATCCCGACCCTGGCCAGTGCGGCCGAGGGCATCGACTTGCGCCTGTCCGGCTCCGCACAGCAGGAAGTGGCCAACGACCAGTTGCAGGCCACGCTGTACTTGCAGGACAAGAGCGATCAACCGGCCATACTGGCAAACCGCCTCAACAAGGGGATTGCCCACGGCATGGCACTTGGCAAGGATTATCCCAAGGTGGAGCTGAGCACCGGCAACTACAACAGCTGGCCCAGCTATGACAAGAACGGCAAGATCCAGGGCTGGCAAGGGCGGGCCGAAATTCGCCTGAAAAGCCGGGACATGACCCAGGCAGCGGAGTTGGTGGCACAACTGCAGAAAACCATGTTGCTGGAAGGTGTGCAGTTCAGTGTTTCGGATACCGCCCGTCGTGCCGCAGAAAAAGCCATGATTCCAGCCGCCCTGGCGGAAATGCAGGAACAAGCCAATATCACGGCCAAAACGCTGGGCAAAAGCCGGGTGACCATCAAGGAACTGGAATTCGGCAATGCCGCACCCGCGTTTCGTCCGCCCATGCTGATGCGGGCCGCAGCAGCACCCATGGCCAAGGAAATGGATGTCGCCCAGCCGGACTGGCAGCCAGGCCTGAGCCAGCTGCAACTCCAGATCAGCGGCAAGATCGAACTCAACTAGTGCTTTATGCGCGTGCCGCCATGCGCTAAAGTAGACTACACAACGGGCTGGATATTGCAGCCCGCTTTTACGATCCGCAGAGCACTCTACCGCCATGAAACTGATTGCTTCCCTTACCAGCCCGTATGCCCGCAAGGTACGCATCGTGCTGGCCGACAAGAAGATTGATTGCCCACTGGAAGAGGACATGCCATGGAATCCGGATAGCCGGGTACCGCATTACAATCCGCTGGGCAAAGTGCCGGTACTGGAGCTGGATGATGGCAGCACGCTGTTTGATTCACGGGTTATCGTGGAGTATCTGGACAATATCTCGCCGGTCGCCCGCCTGCTGCCGCAGGAAAACCGCCGCCTGATCAATACCCGCCGCTGGGAAGCGCTGGCCGATGGAATTACCGATGCCGCCGTGGCTGTCGTACTGGAACAGCGCCGCCCTGCCGACAAACAAATGCCGGAATGGCTGACACGTCAGCAGGAAAAAATCGATCGCGGTCTGGCGGCATTGTCCGCCGATCTGGGCGAGCGCCAGTGGTGTAATGGTGAAAGCTACAGCCTGGCCGATATCGCCGTTGGTTGCTGTCTGGGCTATATGGACTTCCGTTTTCCGGCCATAGACTGGCGCGCCAGCTATCCCAATCTGGCCAGTCTGCTGGAACGGCTGTCGGCTCGACCATCGTTTATCGATACCCGGCCCCCAGCCGGCTGATCGTACCGACACTAAAACCGGGCTTGCCCGGTTTTTTCATGTCCGCAATACCAGCCTTCATGCCTGCCGGGGTGCCAGCATGATGATGCCCATCCCCGCCAAAGCCAGCAGCGCGCCCAGCACATCCCACATTCCCGGCCGCACGCCATCCACCAGCCACAACCACAGCAGGGCCACCACCACATAGACACCGCCATAGGCCGCATAGACACGGCCTGCGGCAGCCGGATGCAAAGTCAACAGCCACACAAACAAGAGCAGGGACAAGGCCGCAGGCAACAGCAAGTAGATTGAGCCTTGCTGCTTCAACCACAGCCAGGGCAAATAACAGCCGGTGATTTCCGCCACGGCGGTGAGACCGAACAACAACAATAACTTCAACAATGACACAAACTTTCCCCCCTGCCTTACGCTACTTGTAACCCTGACCGGCATCAGCCGGCAGCACCTTCCAGCTCCTGCCGGTAAACGGCCACCTCCTCGGCCATCCAGTCGGCAAAATCACGCTGTTTGCGCTGCGAACTCTCACGCTGCGGCCACACCAGCCAGTGTGGATAGGGATAAGGCACCACGATATCACTCAACTGTACCAACACACCCGATCTCAGCCCGGCATCCACCAGGCTGCGCCGCTCCAGTGCCACCCCCATGCCCTGCTGCACCGCTTGCAGCACCAGATTGGAGTCGTTGATCCACAAGTCGGCCTGTGAGGGTTCGGCCACACCGGCTGCCTGGCACCAACCCATCCAACTCTCCACCGTCCGCACCACCGGTCCAGCCACGATCTCGGCTGGCGTGCGCGGCAGCCTGCCTTGCTGAAAAGCCGGAGATGCCACCACCACCAGTTCATCATCAAACAGATGTTGCTGTTGCAATCCTTCCCAGCTTCCCTGCCCCATGCGAATACCAATATCCACCAGCCCCTGGCGCAAATCCTGAATATCCAGACTGGCGCGCAGACTGATGCGGTATTGCGGAAAACGGGCTTGAAAACGTGGCAGACGTGGCAATAGCCAGTGCGCACCAAAGGAAGGCAGCACCGCCACCACCAGCTCACCATCGCGCGGCCTTGCCTGGATCAATCGTGTAGCTTCAGTTAACTCCGTCAGACCAATGCGCACTTGCAAGGCATACAAGCGGCCATCCTCGGTCAGCCGCAGTCCGCGCCCTTCACGCACAAACAATACCGTTCCTAACAGTTCTTCCAGCAACTTGATCTGCTGGCTGATGGCAGAATGTGTCACATGCAGCTCACTGGCGGCCTGGGTCACGCTACCCAGGCGTGCCAGCGCTTCGAAACTGCGTAGTGCAGATAAGGGAGGCAGAGGTCTCATGTTAGAAAAACTAACATGAATTCCAAATAAATATCAATTTTCATCTGCGCGGCGCCCTCTTATAGTGAATTCACCCCCATGAAAGGAGATGACCATGTCCCACTCATTACGACTGGAGCTGGCAGACGGTGAGCTGCTAGTCTTGCAACTGTCCCGTCGCTGCCGCGTTTATGCGCGCAGCGGAGCACACTGGCTGACGATTGATGGTCAGGACATCTGCCTGCAGGGGGGTGAATCCACCATGCTGCCCGCCGGAAAATTGCTGCTGGAAGGACATGGCCAACTGGAAATGCAGCCGAGCACGTCCACGCCGCAATGCTCCTGGCTGAGTATCGCCAGCCATTACCAAACTGTTTGAGCAGGAAGGAAGCATCATGCAATTGATCGGCATGCTGGACTCGCCCTATGTACGCCGCGTTGCCATCAGCCTGCGGCTGATGGGGCTACCCTTTTCCCATCGAGCCGTATCGGTCTTTCGTCATCTTCCCGACTTTCAGGCCATTAATCCGGTAGTGAAAGCGCCGACCCTGATTCTGGAAGATGGCAGTACGCTGATGGATTCGACCCTGATCCTGGACTATCTGGATACGCTGCATCCCGGACGCAGCCTGATGCCATCGTCCCTGCCACAGCGGCAGCACTGCTTGTACTTGCTGGGCCTGGCACTGGCGGCCATGGAAAAGAGCGTGCAACTGATTTACGAGCAGCAACTCCGTCCGGAGGACAAGCGGTACCAGCCCTGGCAAGAGCGCGTCTCAGCCCAGCTACTGGCAGCCTACACCCTGCTGGAGCAGAGCATGACCAGGCAGCCGCTGGACATCGAAGTGCTGGATCAGGCCGGCATCAGCATCGCGGTGGCCTGGCGTTTTACCCGCGAGCTGCTGCCACAGCAACTGAACTGGGTCGATTTCCCACGGCTGCAGCAAT
Organism: Aquitalea sp.; assembly: GCA_019232735.1. Classification (GTDB taxonomy): domain Bacteria; phylum Pseudomonadota; class Gammaproteobacteria; order Burkholderiales; family Chromobacteriaceae; genus Aquitalea. The sequence goes on from JAFANL010000284.1 coordinate 8,458, forward strand.
GGAGCACACAGGCCGAGGCCCTGCCTGCCTTTATTGCCACGCCCTTTGAATAAACCAGTTGGCGCACTGCAAGCCCCATCAGCGAAGAGCACAAATGAAAACCGCCCCTTGCTGACCGGACATCCGGCAACAAGGGGCGGTTTTACGATGCGCTTATTTCAGCAGCCCAGTTTCAGGCCGACAGTTCCAGCAGCAGCTTGTTGATACGCTTGACGAAAGTGGCCGGATCTTCCAGTTTGCCACCTTCAGCCAACAGGGCCTGGTCATACAGCACCTGGGCCAGATCAGCGGCCCGGCCAGCGTCGGACTCCTCAGCCAGACGTTTCACCAGCACGTGCTCCGGGTTGATTTCCAGCGTCGGCTTGCTGGCTTCCACCTTCTGGCCCGCAGCCTTCAGCATGCGTTCCAGATGGGCGCTCATATCATGCTCGCCAGCCACCAGGCAGGCCGGGCTATCGGTCAGGCGCACTGTGGCACGCACTTCCTTCACCTTGTCGCCCAGTGCGGTCTGCACTTTTTCCACCAGCGGCTTGGCCGCTTCTTCAGCCTGCTTTTGTGCTTCCTTGTCCGCTTCGTCTTCCAGTGCGCCCAGGTCCAGTTCGCCCTTGGCCACCGACTGCAAGGATTTGCCATCGAATTCGAACAGCGAACCGACCACCCACTCGTCAACGCGGTCGGTCAGCAGCAGCACTTCCACACCCTTCTTCTTGAATACTTCCAGGTGTGGGCTGTTGCGGGCAGCCGCCAGGGTATCGGCGGTAATGAAGTAGATCTTGTCCTGACCTTCCTTGATGCGGCCGATATAGTCGCTCAGGCTGACCGTAGGTTCGTCGCTGTCCACGCTACTGGAGGTAAAGCGCAGCAGCTTGGCAATGCGCTCCTTGTTGGCGTGGTCTTCGCCGACACCCTCTTTCAGTACCTGACCGAATTCCTTCCAGAACGCTGCATATTTTTCCGGCTGATTGCTGGCCAGCTCTTCCAGCAGGCCCAGCACCTTCTTGACGCAACCGGCACGGATGGCATCGATATCCTTGCTTTCCTGCAGGATTTCACGCGATACATTCAGCGGCAGGTCGTTGCTGTCGATGACCCCACGCACAAAGCGCAGGTATTGCGGCATCAGCTTGTCACTGTCCTCCATGATGAACACGCGGCGTACATACAGCTTGATGCCCTGCTTGCGTTCGCGGTCCCACATATCGAACGGCGCACGCGCCGGGATGTACAGCAGTTCGGTATATTCCTGACGACCTTCGACACGGGCATGGCTCCAGGCCAGCGGGTCGGTGAAGTCGTGCGCCACGTGCTTGTAGAATTCGGTGTACTGCTCGTCGCTGATCTCGCTCTTGCTGCGAGTCCACAGCGCAGAAGCGGCGTTGACGGCTTCCAGCTCGTCGCTTTCGATCACTTCGCCATTTTCGCCGTAGCTGCTGCCCTTCTTCATCAGAATGGGAATGGAGATGTGGTCGGAGTAGGTCCGTACAATGCGCTTGAGCGACCAGTCTGCCAACAGCTCGTCTTCGCCTTCTTTCAGGTGCAAGACGATATCGGTACCGCGACCGGTTTTTTCCACCTGCTCCAGCGTATATTCGCCTTCGCCCTGCGATTCCCAGCGCACGCCTTCGCTCGTTGCCGTACCGGCGCGACGGGTAGTCAGGCTAACCTTGTCGGCCACGATGAAGGCCGAGTAAAAGCCAACGCCAAACTGGCCGATCAGGTTGGCGTCCTTTTTCGAATCGCCAGACAACTGCTCAAAGAAAGCCTTGGTCCCGGATTTGGCGATGGTACCGATATTGGCAATCACCTCGTCACGGCTCATGCCGATGCCGTTGTCGGAAATGGTGATGGTGCGGGCTTCCTTGTCGAAGCTGACGCTGATCTTCAGCTCGGCATCATTCTCAAACAACTCGGGCTTGGCCAGACCTTCAAAACGCAATTTGTCGGCAGCGTCCGATGCATTGGAAATGAGTTCTCGCAGGAAGATTTCCTTGTTCGAGTACAAGGAGTGGATCATCAGGTGAAGCAGCTGTTTGACTTCGGTCTGAAAGCCCAGGGTTTCTTTCTGTGCGCTCATGGTCTCTATTCATCAGTGGTTGAGTAACAATGAGCTG
>JAFANL010000055.1 GCA_019232735.1 Aquitalea sp.
GAACCCGCGACCCCCGGCGTGACAGGCCGGTATTCTAACCAACTGAACTACCACTCCAACCTGGTGGGCGTTGACGGAGTCGAACCGCCGACATTCTGCTTGTAAGGCAGACGCTCTACCAACTGAGCTAAACGCCCGAAAAGGGATACTGCTTTAATCTGTTGGCGGAGTGGACGGGACTCGAACCCGCGACCCCCGGCGTGACAGGCCGGTATTCTAACCAACTGAACTACCACTCCAAACCTTGGTGGGCGTTGACGGAGTCGAACCGCCGACATTCTGCTTGTAAGGCAGACGCTCTACCAACTGAGCTAAACGCCCTGAAATCTGTTCGCTGTCTGCGTTTGCGTCTCAGCGAGGAGGCGAATTAAAGCACAGGCTTATTTCCAATGCAAGAGGAAGGTTTCAGTTTTTTGCATAAACCCGGTAAAACCCGAAGCAAGCAGCCATTCTGATTGAATTTTGTCAGACAGAGGCGTGACGGATTCTTTTGCTCTCATGTATGATTGCCCGATTCGCTTAATCGGATGATGTGCATAATGAAGCCGACCTTTCTCGATTTTGAGCAGCCTATCGCCGAGCTCGAGAACAAGATAGAAGAGCTGCGATTCGTACAGGACGATTCCGTACTGGATATCTCCGAAGAAATCGCACGCCTGCAAAAGAAGAGTCTGGAACTGACCAAGACTCTATATGCCAAACTGTCCCCCTCGCAGATTTCCCAGGTGGCCCGCCACCCGCAGCGCCCGTATACGCTGGATTATCTGCGCAGCATCTTCACCGATTTTGAAGAGCTGCACGGTGACCGCGCCTTTGCTGACGATCCGGCCATCGTAGGTGGTCTGGCACGTTTCAACGGCCAGTCCGTGATGGTGATCGGCCATCAAAAGGGCCGCGATACCAAGGACAAGATCTACCGCAATTTCGGCATGCCGCGCCCGGAAGGCTATCGCAAGGCACTGCGCCTGATGAAGCTGGCCGAGAAGTTTGGCCTGCCGATTGTCACCTTCGTCGACACCCCGGGTGCCTATCCAGGCATCGGTGCGGAAGAGCGCGGGCAATCTGAAGCCATTGGCCGCAATCTCTACGAGATGGCGCGTCTGCGTGTGCCCATCATCTGCACCATCATCGGTGAAGGTGGTTCCGGTGGTGCACTGGCCATTGCCGTGGGTGATCAGGTCAACATGCTGCAGTACTCGACCTATTCGGTGATTTCGCCGGAAGGCTGTGCTTCCATTTTGTGGAAGACTGCAGAACGTGCCTCTGAAGCCGCCGAAGCACTGGGCATTACCGCGGGCCGCCTGAAGACACTGGGTCTGATTGACCGTGTCATCAACGAGCCGGCCGGCGGTGCTCATCGTGATCATGCCCAGATGATGAACGGCATGAAGCGCGCACTGCAGGAGCAGTTGAAAGAGTTTGCCAATCGTCCGATCGAGACGCTGCTCAAGGAGCGTTTCGAACGCCTGATGAGTTATGGACGTTTCAAGGAAGATGCAGCCTGATCTGCTGTCAGCCCTGTTAGCCCACTGGCCGGACGAATTGTCCGGCCTTTGTGCTTTTGAGGTGGGGCTCAGTGGCGGACTGGACTCCATGGTGCTGCTGTCGCTACTGGCGCGAGCCAGGCAGCACCGGCCGCAGATGCAGCTCACCGCCGTGCATGTACATCACGGATTGAGCGTGTTTGCCGATGACTGGGTTGCCCATTGTCAGGCGGTATGTGCCGCGTGGGATATTCCCTTGCGGGTGGCGCGGGTCAAGGTGGACTGCCAGACCGGCGACAGCCTGGAAGCACAGGCCCGGCAGGCGCGCTATGCCGTGTATGCCCAGTCGGCAGCGCAAGTGATGGTGCTGGCGCATCATCTGGATGATCAGTCCGAAACTGTTTTGTTGCAGGCCCTGCGTGGCGGTGGCCCGCGCGCACTGGCAGCCATGCCGCCGTTGCGCCAACTGGATACCTTGCTGCTGTGGCGACCCTTGCTGGGCTTCACCCGGCAGCAGCTGGAAGCCTATGCCAGCGTACACCAACTGCACTGGGTGGAGGATGACAGCAATACCGACCTCAGCTACCGGCGTAATCTGCTGCGCCATCGCATCATGCCCTTGCTGCAGCAACACATCCCCTCGTACCGACAACAATTAAGCCGTTCTGCCTGGCATATGGCGCAGGCAAGCCAGCTGATCGATGAAGTGGCAGCGGAAGACCTGCAGCGCTGCAGAGCGGGCAAGGGCTTGGCGGTGGCTGATCTGCTGGCCCTGTCGCCAGTGCGGCAGAGCTTCTTGTTGCTGGCCTGGTTGCGTGAACTGGGGCAGTTGCAGGTAGCTCCCGAGCAATTGCAGGAATTCCTGCGTCAGTTGCGGCAGGCCGGTCCTGCCAGTCAGCCCTGTCTGAGCCTGGCGAGTTTAAGCTTGTTGCGTTACCGCGATGCCGTGTATGCGGTAAGGATGGCCAGTGAAGCGGCGCCATTCTCCCTGGTGTTTGATCCGTCAACCCCCGTCACCATAGCTACGGGTTGGGAAGGGGAGTTGCACTGGCAGCCGCGTGCTGGCTTGAGTCCGGCCAGCCTGGCCGGGCCCTTGCAGTTGCGCCCACGATTGGGTGGCGAGCTGCTGCAGCAAGGGGTGGGCCGCAAGCCGGTAAAAAAACTGCTGCAAGAAGCCGGCATCCCGCCCTTGTTGCGTCGCCAATGGCCGCTGTTGTATGCCGCCGATGGCCGTCTGCTGGCCGTGCCGGGTGTGGCGGTAGCCAGTGATTGCCATAGCCCGCAAGGGTTCTGGCCGGAGTGGCTGCCCACGCTATGAAAAAGCCCTGAGTGATCAGGGCTTTTTTGTGTCTGACTGAAGGCTCAGCTTTCTGCCTCGACAAAATCCAGTTCTGGCGGTTCGCGGCGGAAGAAGCCGGTGAGCTTGGCCAGATAGGCAAGGCCCAGCGCCAGCCAGATCAACCCCAGCATGATGGCGCGGCTATCCAGGCTGATCAGCAGCCATAGGTCGGCCAACATGCCAATCAGCGGAAACAGCAGAGACAGAAAGAAATCACGCGGCGCGCGGCGGCGCTGGCGCACGTAGTAGTGGGCAATTACCGACAGGTTGACGAAGCTGAAGGCCAGGAAAGCACCGAAGTTGATGAAGGAGGTGGAGGTGGTGACATCCAGCTTCAGCGCCAGCAGGGCCACCACGCCGCAGATCACCAGATTGTTCACCGGGGTGCGAAAACGCGCATGCAGCTTGCCGAAGATGGATGGCGGCAGTACGGCATCGCGACCCATTGCGTATAGCAGGCGCGAGGCACTGGCCTGTGCCGACAGGCCGGAGGCAAACTGGCCGATGATCAGGCCGATCAGGAAGATGCTGGCAAACAGGTCGCCACCGATATTCTTGGCAATCTCGAACGCCGCATCATCCACGCTTTTGAACTGGGTGGAGGGGTGGGCCAGCTGCACAAAGTAGGAGGCCACCACGAAGATCAGCCCGCCAATGATGGTAATCCACATGATGGCGCGCGGAATGGTGTGGCGTGCATCACGGGTTTCCTCGGTCAGGGTGCTGACCGCGTCAAAGCCAAGGAAGGAATAACAGGCCACGGCAGCACCGGCCATGATCATCGGCAGCTTCATGTCACCACGGAAAAAGGGCGCCAGGTTCCACAAGGGTTTGTTGGCATCGCCGGCCACATAGTGGATGCATAGCGCCACAAAGGCCAGCAGCACCAGGAACTGCAGCAGCATCATCAGGTAATTGACGGTGTTGGCCATCTTCAGGCCGATGATGTTGATCAGCGTGGTCAGCACGATGAAGGCAATCACCCACACCGCCATGGGAATGGCAGGAAAGGCGGAGGCCAGATACGCCGCACCAATCAGCCAGATCGCCATGGGCAAGAACAGATAATCCAGCAGCACTGCCCAGCCCACCAGAAAGCCCAGCTTGGCGTGGATGGACTTGCGGGTGTAGGTGTAGGCCGAACCGGCCACCGGGAAGGCCGCGGCCATGCGGCCATAGCTGTAGGCGGTAAACAGCATGGCCACCA
>JAFANL010000149.1 GCA_019232735.1 Aquitalea sp.
TGGGCCGCTGGAGGAAAGCAAACCGATGAAGACAAACATGCAAGCCATCCTGTTCGACATGGATGGGCTGATGATCGATACCGAAAGCGTGAGCGGCCAGTCCTGGCTGCGCGCCGCCGAAGAAGTAGGCGTTGCCATTCCCGAACACGTGATTCTGGGCATGGTGGGCCTGTCCGTACACAAGAGCCTGGATTACGTTGCTGCGCATTTCCAGGATCGTGCACTGGCAGAAACACTCAGCCAGCATTGTCGTCGCCATTATCGCGACCTGCTCAGCCATGGCGAGCTGCAGCTCAAGCCCGGCATTATCGAGGTATTGCAGTGGGTGGAAGAGCAGGCGCTACCGCATGCGGTCGCCACCTCCACACAACGCCAGATGTGTGACCTGAAACTGCAGCGCACCGGGCTGGGACGCTATTTCCAGCACACAGTTGCAGGGGACGAAGTGGCCAACACCAAACCGGCACCGGATGTCTATCTGGCCGCTGCCGCCAGGCTGGGTGTCAATCCGGCCGAGTGCATCGTGCTGGAAGATTCGCTGACCGGCATGCAGGCTGGCCTGGCCGCCGGCATGCCGGTGATCCTGGTGCCGGACATGGTACTACCAGCGGTGGAACAGACGCGTGAAGCTCTGGCGGTCTGCCAGGATCTGCATCAGGCGCTGACACTGCTCAAGACGTTGTAAGCAATAGATACCATGACAAAGGCCGCCTCGCAGGCGGCCTTTGTCATGCGGTGCGCTCAGCCCTGGGCGCGAATGCGGGAAATCAGCTCGTCGCGGATATCCTCGTACTGGTCAACGCTGACCTGGCAGGTGCCGGCTGCTTCATGGCCACCACCGCCATATTGCAGCATCAGCGCACCCACATTGGTACGGCTGCTGCGATCGATAATGGACTTGCCAGTGGCAAACACAATGTTTTGCCGGTTCAGACCCCACATCATGTGAATGGAGATATTGCACTCCGGGAACATGGCATACACCACGAAGCGGTTGGTCGGATAAATGGTTTCCTCGCGCAGCAGGTTCAGCAACACCAGATTGCCATGCACCTTGGCGCAGCGTTCAATCTGCTCGCGCGCCTGATCCTGATACTGCCGATACAGATCCACCCGCTCCTTCACATCCGGCAAGGCCAGGATTTCTTCGATGCTGTGGTCCCGGCAGTAACTGATCAGGTCCATCATCAGCTGATAGTTGCTGACGGTGAAGTTGCGGAAGCGCCCCAGACCGGTGCGGGCATCCATCAGGTAATTGAGCAGCACCCAGCCTTCCGGATTGAGGATTTCATCACGGCTGAACTGGGCGGAGTCCGCCTTGTCCACCGCTTCCATCATTTCATCGCTGATACGGGGAAACGCCTGCTTGCCGCCAAAATGGTCATACACCACCCGAGCCGCCGAAGGCGCAGCCGGGTCGATGATATGGTTGTCGTGCTGGCCATTGCGCAAGGTTTCGGAAAAGTGGTGATCGAACGCCAGATAAGCACCCGGTACATAAGGCAGGTTGGTGGTGATATCGCGACCGGTGATTTCCACCTTGCCATCCTGCATGTCCTTGGGATGGACAAACTTGATTTCGTTGACCAGCCCCAGTTCATTCAACAGTACGGCACAGACCAGGCCATCAAAATCACTGCGCGTCACCAGACGGTATTGCTGCTCCGACATTCATTTCTCCCCAAAGAAACCAGAAACCCGCCTTGCCCGATGACAAGACACCAGGCAGCGCTGGCGGGCAGACTCATTTTTCATCCGTCATGAAATATAACTCACCTGCCAGCAGGTCACGCAAGCGAGTTTGCAAGGACTGACACTGATCAAGCGGTACCGACAGCGCCAGTTCCACCTGTTCACCATAGCAGGCGGCACCGACCGCAATGGATAGTTCGGCACAACAACGCCGCAACCTGGACTCATTGGCAAAATCAACCCGCACCACACAGTGCCGCATCAGGACCACGGGCTGCAGTTCTGCCAGCAGTATCGCGTCATTGAGCGACTGGGTATAGGCCCTGACCAATCCACCGGCACCCAGCTTGATACCACCAAAGTAGCGCACCACCACAGCCAGTACATTGTGCACATTCTTGTGCATCAGCACCTTGTACATGGGGCGCGCCGCTGTCCCGGACGGTTCGCCGTCGTCATCCAGCATGGAGTCACCATCCACCAGCAAGACCGCACAATAATGACGTGCATCCGGATAGCGCCGGCGCAGTTCGAGCAGATGCTGCATGGCCTGTTCCCGGTTTGTCACCGGATAAAGATGGGCGATGAAACGGCTTTTCTTGATATCGATTTCCGCCACAATCGGTGCGGCCAGCTGAAACATTGATGCAATTCCTCTAGTCTAAAAACAGATCGACCGGCCTGCATGCTAACGCCTATCCGCATCAATGCATAATCTGGTGCAGAACCGCCTGCAGACACCCACCCCAACCGGAGCATCGCCATGCAAGCCTTGCTAATCCTACTGACCTTGTTGCTGGAAGCCCTGTGGCTGGTGCTGGACAAGTTCTGGCTTGATCCAGAGCAAGAGAGCGTGCTGTCGCACTACTTGCCGGACCGCGACCACGTATGAAAGCAGTTGCCAGTCGCGAGCGCGCGCATGAAAATGCCAACACCGCTGTCATGACGGGAACATTCCCTTGACCTATACCCTGTGGCTGATTGGCGCATTGCTGGCATTGATTGCCGAATTCATGTCCGGCACCTTCTACTTGCTGGTGGTTGCCGTGGCACTGGCCGTGGCTGGCGTTGGCAGCCTGGCCGGCGCTAGCGAACCTGCCTGCTGGCTGCTGGCCAGCCTGACCGGCAGCATCGGGGTATTCTGCGTGGCACGCTGGCGCGCCCGCCTAGCCAGTACCGGCAAGTCCCACGCCACCCGTCTCAACGACGATCCGGACCTGGGGCAGACCGTGTATATCACCGCCCTGCTGGGCAAGGACATGGCTCGCGTGCATTATCGGGGCACCGAATGGCAAGCCAGGCTGGACAGTCAGCATGACTGGCAAGTCGGCGCACAAGCCATCATCCGTGCCCGTGATGGCAATATCCTGATTCTTTCCCCCACACCAACGGAAGCCCGCTAATCATGGAATTCGTCATTGTCCTGTTTTTTGCCGTGGTGATTTTCATCATCAAATCGGTCAAGGTGGTGCCGCAACAGCATGCCTACATCGTGGAACGTCTGGGTCGCTATCACGCCACCCTCACCCCGGGCCTGAACATCCTGATTCCTTTTGTCGATCGCCTGGCTTACAAGCACAGCCTGAAAGAAGTGCCGCTGGATGTACCCAGCCAGATTTGCATCACCCGCGACAATACCCAGTTGAAGGTAGATGGCATCCTGTACTTTCAGGTGACCGACCCACAACGTGCCTCCTACGGCACCAGCGATTTTCTGTTGGCCATCACCCAGCTGTCACAAACCACCCTGCGCTCGGTGATCGGCAAGATGGAGCTGGACAAAACCTTCGAAGAACGCGACGAAATCAACCAGATCGTAGTGGCCTCGCTGGACGAAGCCGCCATCAACTGGGGGGTGAAGGTGCTGCGCTATGAAATCAAGGACTTGGTGCCACCACAGGACATCCTGCACTCCATGCAGGCGCAGATTACCGCCGAACGGGAAAAGCGTGCCCGTATCGCGCAGTCCGAAGGGGTGAAGATGGAGCAGATCAACCTGGCCACCGGTGCCCGTGAAGCGGCCATCCAGAAGTCGCAGGGTGAAATGCAGGCCATTATCAATAATTCTGAGGGCAACAAGCAGGCGGCCATCAACAAGGCCCAGGGCGAGGCCGAGGCACTACGTCTGGTGGCCGACGCCACCGCCGATGCCGTACGCCGCGTGGCGGAATCCATCAAGGTGGATGGCGGCATGGAAGCGGTCAACCTGAAAGTGGCCGAGCAATATGTCGCCGCCTTTGCCCAGCTGGCCAAGCAGAACAACACCGTCATCCTGCCGGCCAATGTGGCGGATGTCAGTTCGCTGGTGGCCACGGCACTCAGCGTGGTAAAACAAAGCAATCGTTAACATATCCTTCATGACGGCAGTCTTGCCCCGTCTTGTATAAGCGGCAGGCTGCCCCCATAATCAGCCGCATGAAATTTTTATCCGACTTTCTTCCGGTAGCCCTGTTCTTCGGCAGTTACCTGATCACCCACGACATGTTCATCGCCACCAAGGTGCTGGTTGCCGCCACCGCCTTGCTGTTTGCCTGGACATGGTTCAAGCACCGCAAGGTGGACGCCATGCAATGGATCAACCTGGTCCTCAGCGTCACCCTGGGTGCAGCCACCGTCATTTCCCACAATGATCTGTTCATCATCTGGAAATTCACCGTACTGTACTGGCTGATGGCCATCGCCCTGCTGGTCAGCGACCTGATGGGCAAGAACGGTCTGAAACTGCTGATGGGCGAGCAAATCCAGCTACCACAGGCTATCTGGCGCAAGCTGGCCTATGCCTGGGCTACTTTTTTTGCCGCCATGGGGGCAGTCAATCTGTATGTCGCCTTCAACTTCAGCCGTGAAATCTGGTTGAGCTTCAAGCTGTTCGGCAGCCTGGGCCTGATGGTGGTTTTCATCATCGCGCAGAGCCTGTTCCTGTCCAAATATATCGAGGAAAAAAAATAATGCTGTATATCATCAGCGGCCAGGACCATCCCGGCACTCTGGATCAGCGCCTTGCTGCACGTCCGGAACATCTGGCCCGGCTTTCTGCGCTGCAGGAACAGGGCCGCCTGGTGCTGGCAGGCCCCTGCCCGGCCATCGACAGCATTGATCCGGGCAGTGCCGGCTTTACCGGCAGCCTGATCGTGGCCGAATTTGCCAGTCTGGAAGAAGCCCGCAACTGGGCCGATGCCGACCCCTATGTGGCCGCTGGCGTATATGCCGCAGTGGAGGTCAAGCCCTTCCGCAAGGTACTCCCGGCATGAGCGATACCGTGGCCCTGCTGCAAGCAGCCCTGAAGACACTGAAACCGGAACACCTGGAAATCCGTGATGACAGTGCCGCACACGCCGGCCATGCCGGAGCACGCTCCGGTGGCGGCCACTATGACGTACTGATTGTCTCCGGCCGCTTTGCTGGCCTGAACAGCGTGGCTCGCCATCGCTTGGTCTACGCCACGCTGGGTGAACTGATGAAAACCAGGGTGCATGCGCTGGCCATCCGCGCACTGACACCCGACGAACTTTGATCTACTGAAATCGAATCGAGAGGCTTGCTCATGAAACACTCCCGCATCGCCGCCCTGCTGCTGGCTGCCAGCATCAGCGTTCCGGCCATGGCCGAATCCATCGCCATGGTGAATGGCAAATCCATTGACAAGACGGATCTGGACAATGCCGTTGCCGTGGTTGTACAGAACAGCAATGGCAATGTGCAGGACTCCCCGGCCCTGCGTCAGCAGGTCAAGGACACCCTGATCAATCGCGAAGTCATCCTGCAGGAAGCACAAAGCCGCAAGCTGGATCAACAGCCGGCCTTTACCAAGCGCCTGGATGAAATCCGTCAGGACATGCTGCGTGAAGCCCTGTTTGCCGATCTGCTGAAAACCGTCAAGATCAGCGACGCCCAGCTGCAGGATCGCTATAACCAGACCCAGAGCAAGTTCAACGGTACCAAGGACATCCATGCCCGCCAGATCACCCTGGGCAGCGAAGCCGATGCCCAGAAAGTCATCGACAGCCTGAAAAAGGGTGCCAAGTTCGAAGAGCTGGCCAAAACCCGCTCGCTTGACCCGGCTGCCAAGCAAAACGGTGGTGACATGGGCTGGGGCAATCTGGCACGGATGGAACCCCAGCTGGCCGAGGTGCTGAAAGATCTGAAAAAAGGCCAGGTCAGCAGCAAGCCGATGCAGACCCGCGTAGGCTGGATCGTGTTCAAGGTGGATGATGTGCGCGATGCCAAACTGCCGCCGCTGGAAGAAGTAAAGCCGCAAATCGAGCGTCAGCTGCAGGAAGAGGCCATTGCCAAGGCAGTGGATGATCTGCGCAGCAAGGCGAAAATCCAGTAACACCACCCAACAGTAACAACAGGAACAAACATCATGCGCAAGACTTTGCTGGCTACTGCCCTGCTGGCCGCTCTGAGCACTACCGCCGTTCTGGCTGCCGGCCCGTCGGTAAATGGCAACGAAATCTCCCAGGCCCGTATCGATGCGGTTGTCCAGATGATGGCCGCCCAAGGCCAGGCTGCCGACGACAAGACCAAGGACATGGTCAAGGACCAGCTGATCACGGCTGAAGTCCTGCGTCAGGAAGCCATCAAGAAGGGCATCGACAAGACTGCCGACTTCAAGGCCGAACTGCAAAACATGGAAGCCATGGCCCTGGCCAACCGCGTGATCAAGGACTTCCAGAAAGCCAATCCGGTGACCGACGATCAGCTGAAGGCTGAATACGACAAGCTGGTGGCTACGGTGCCGGAAACCAAGCAATACCACGCCCGTCACATCCTGGTTGGCAGCGAAGCCGAAGCCAAGGCCGTGATCGAAGCACTGCGCAAGGGCAAGGCATTTGACCTGCTGGCCAAGGAAAAATCCAAGGATCCGGGCAGCAAGGGCAATGGTGGCGATCTGGGCTGGCAAGAAGCCGGCACCTTCGTACCGGAGTTCTCCGATGCCATGGCCAAGCTGAACAAGGGTCAGGTCACCGCCAAGCCGGTGAAGACCCAGTTTGGCTGGCACGTGATCAAGCTGGATGATGTGCGCACTGAACGCAATGTGCCGTCGCTGGATGATGCCCGTCCGCAGCTGACCCAGCGCATCATGGGTGCCCGCATCGAGAAGTACGTAGGCGACCTGAAAGCCCAGGCCAAGATTCAGCAGTAATCCATGCTGCCCTCAAGGCAGACAAAAAAGGGATGCCATGGCATCCCTTTTTTTATGCATCAAGCAAGAAAACGGTCAGTCCTCATCCGCCCAGCTGGGCGCACGCTTGCCCAGGAATGCGGCCACGCCTTCCAGTTGTTCCTCGCCACCGATGAGGGATAACAAAGCCTGCTGCTCCAGTTGCACATGTTCTTGCAAGCTTAGCGTCGCGCTTTGCTCGATCAGCTGCCGCGCACGGGCAACCGCCAGCGGGGCCTGATTGGCCACTTTGCCCGCCAGGCTGACCGCAATGATCTTGGCAAAGCCAGGATCGACAATTTCCTCTACCAGACCAATGGCGTAAGCCTTCTGCGCATCCAGGATTTCTCCGCCCAGGATAATGCGCTTGGCCCAGGATGCCCCGACTTTCTCGGTGAGTCGCTTACTGCCGCCACAGGCCGGTAGCAAGCCAACCTTGGCCTCGGGCAGGCCCAGCTTGGCACCACGTTCGACCACCATGTAGTCGCACATCAAGGCACACTCCAGGCCTCCGCCCAGCGCATAGCCATTGATGGCAGCCACGGTCACGCCGGAATAGTCGCGCACTGCGGCAAAAGCGGCCGAGAACGCATCCAGCAGCGTCTGCACTTCTTGCTTGCTACCCGTGGCGAACAATTTCAGGTCGGCACCGGCGCAAAAGAACGCCTCGCCAGCACCGGTAATCACAACCGAACGCACGGCCTTGTCGGCTTGCAGCGTCGTCATCGTGGCGGTCAATTCATGCAGACTGTCGATGGTCCACAAATTGGCCGGAGGATTATTGATGGTGATGATTGCAGACTGGCCCAGGTGTTCAAGCGTCAAATACTTGGCCATGTAGTTTCCTCAGTTTCTTTATGGATCGTTACACATTGCGATTCCTGCCGACATGGTCCGCAGCCGGACCCTCCCCGATACCGACAAGAAAGAATGAGCATTCTCACGGCTTGGCCCGCCTTTTTCCAGCACGGATTGCCAATCCTCCCAACTTTTTTTCTAGTTCGCCGCACCAGTAAATGCCAAACAGAATTTGGGTTTTTTTTGTTATTACCATGTCAATAATTGCCTAAAAATCAGGCAATCCAGACAGACGGCGGCTCTGATAGAATGGGGGTTTAAGCAACAGGCTGTCGCATGTTAGAAACAAGTTTCTGGATCATCTTCCTGGCCGGTCTGCTGGGTGGTGGACATTGCATGGGCATGTGCGGTGGCATCGTGACCGCGCTGACACTCAATCTGCAGGCCGGCCAGCGGCGCTGGCTGATCATGCTGTCCTACAACTGCGGTCGCATTGGCAGCTATGTACTGATAGGCATGCTGCTGGGCGGACTGGCCGAAGCCGGGCTTACTCTGCTGAGTGCCAGACCAGCCCAGATGGCCTTGCTGGTGGTGGCCAATCTGATGCTGATTGCCATGGGTCTGTATCTGGCCGGACTCTCGGCCGCCATCACCACGCTGGAGAAGCTGGGCCGCCCGGTGTGGGTCCGGCTGCAACCGCTGCTGGCGCGCTTGCTACCCATCCGTCACGCCCGCGCCGCGCTGCTGGCTGGCATGCTGTGGGGCTGGCTGCCGTGCGGCCTGGTGTACAGTGCTTCGCTCTCCGCCCTGGCCAGCGGCCATGCCACACAGGGTGGCTTGCTGATGCTGGCCTTCGGCTTGGGCACCCTGCCCAATTTGCTGCTGATGGGCGTCTTTGCCGATACCCTGCGCAGCTGGATACAGAAAAAGCCGGTACGCTTGCTGGCGGGCCTGCTGGTCGCCGGAATGGGACTGATGCGTCTATTGTTGCTGGCCACCGCCTGAAACAAAAAGCCGTTGCAGATTGCAACGGCTTTTTCATTTTCATCCAATCATCGCGAATCAGCGGATGGACTGCAGAATGGTTTCCACATTGTGGTGGAACAGCTTGAGATAGCTGCTGGCCGGACCGTTCGGTTTGGACAAGGCATCGGCATACAGTTCGCCGCCAATCTTCACCTTGGCCTCACGCGTCAGTTGTTCCAGCAGGCGCTTGTCGGTCATGTTCTCCATGAAGATGGCATTGACCTTCTCCTGCCGAACCTGCTTCACCAACTGTGCCACACCCTTGGCCGATGCTTCGGCTTCGGTACTCACGCCCTGGATGGCCAGCAGCTTGATGCCATAGCGCTCACCAAAATAGCCAAATGCATCGTGCGAGGTCAGCATCTTGCGCTTGGCCGCGGGAATGGCGGCAAACTGCTGCGCCGCCCACTCATCCTGCTGTTTGACCTTGGCGGAAAATTCCGCCGCCCGCCGGGTGTAATCGGCCTTGCCCTGCGGGTCGGCCTTGATCAGGCCGGCAGTGATATTGCGGATATACACCTGTACCCGTTGCGGATCGTGCCAGGCGTGAGGGTCGGTCACTTCCCGGCCTTTTTCCTCGCCCTCTTCGGCCGGTGCCATGCGGGTCTTGATCCCATTGCCGGCCTCAACCATCAGCCCCTTGTAGCCGGAAGCCTTGGTCAGCCGCCCCATCCAGCCTTCCAAGCCCAAGCCGTTGGTGACAAACAGGCGCGAAGCCGACAGGCGCTTCACATCCGCCGGCGAGGGCTGGAACACGTGGGCATCCTGATCCGGCCCCACCAGCGATACCACCTCCACACGGTCACCGCCGATTTCACGCGTCATGTCGCCGACAATGCTGAAGCTGGCCACCACCGGCAGCTTCGCCGCCAGGGCAACCATGGGCAAGCCCAGCAACAGCAGGCCGAATACACTCTTCTTCATACCAACTCCTCAGGATTCGAAATGACGCGCGCGGATATAGCGCGGCAATGCACCGCCCGCCGGGGCGAACAGCAGTGAAAACAGATAGAACAGGCCGGC
>JAFANL010000250.1 GCA_019232735.1 Aquitalea sp.
CTCGACCTGGTTCCCTCCGCCAAGATCAGCGTGGTGGGCCTGGCCCGCAATGAAGAGACGCTGGAACCGGTGTCCTATTTCGAGAAATTCGTCGACAGCCTGGACGAGCGCATCGCCATCATCATCGACCCGATGCTGGCCACCGGCGGCTCCATGGTGGCCACCATCGAACTGCTCAAGCGCAAGGGCTGCAAGCAGATCAAGGCCGTGGTCATGGTTGCGGCACCGGAAGGCGTGAAGGTCGTCAACGACGCCCACCCGGATGTACAGCTGTACGCTGCCTCGCTGGATAGCCATCTGAATGAAAACGGCTACATCATCCCGGGGCTGGGTGATGCCGGCGACAAGATCTTCGGCACCAAGCACGCCTGAGCCATGCCGTTCTGACACCGCGCCGCTTGCTCCAACGGGAACAGGCGGCTTTTTTGCAAGCTGCCTACCGGCCTGCCGGCCAAGAGGAGTTCCGCATGACTGCCTGGCAAGAGATTGATCATGACTTCCTGCTGCGCTTTCCCGCTGGGCTGGCCGATCCGGACTGGCAGGCTCTGGGCAAGAAGCACAAGAGCGTCGACAGCGTGATCCGGCTCTGCCGGGAAGGCCTGGCAGAGGAGCACATGGCCAGGGCGCTGGCGGAAGATCGCCTGGCCGAACTGAGTGAAACCTGTCGCCAGATCATCGGCCGCAGCACCACGGTCAGCACCTTCGAGAAAATGGCCTTCCGCAACTATCTGGCCTTTACTGATGTGCATCGTGCCTTTCTGCAAGCGCTGTACCGGCTGTTGCATCATTTTGGCCCGGACAGCTTTGCCGATTTTGTCGAAGTGCTGCAGCTGTGTCGTCACGACAGCAATGCCAATCCGGCCAAGTGGCCGGTGGTGAGCTGTTTCCTGGCTTACAGCCATCCGGATGAGCATGTGTGCATCAAGCCCACCACCATCAAGAAAGTGGCGGCGCGGCTGGGCGTGGACATCGCCTATCAGGCACTGCCCAACTACGATACCTACATCCGGGTGCAGGCCATGGTGCAGGACTTCAAGCGGCACAGTGCACTGGCGGCTGGGCAAAACAACATCATTGCCCAGGCCATCATGTATTGCACGGTCTGAGTCAGCGTCAGACTGCTTTGAATTTCAACAAAAACAGGGAAACCCCATTATGTTCCAACACGTGAAGGTGGCCATCTCCGGCGCCCAGATCCTGTTCGTCGCCTTTGGCGCGCTGGTTCTGGTTCCGCTGCTGACCGGCCTCAACCCGGCCATGGCCCTCCTGGGTGCCGGGCTCGGCACCTTGCTGTTCCAGCTGTGCACTGGTCGCCAGGTGCCCATTTTCCTGGGCAGCTCGTTTGCCTTTATCGGCCCCATCATCTACTCCATGCATACCTGGGGTCAGGGTGCCACCATGTTCGGCCTGTTTGCCGCCGGCTTCATGTACTTCGTGTTTGCCGCCATCGTGTGCTGGCGCGGCATGGCCATGGTCAACAAGTTGCTGCCGCCGGTGGTGATCGGCCCGGTGATCATGATCATCGGTCTGTCCGTGGCCACTGCCGCATCCGGCATGGCCATGGGCCAGGCGGGTGGCAAGCAGATCATGCCGTATGAAACCTCCATGCTGCTGGCGGCCATTTCGCTGGCCACCACCATCATCGTGTCCATTTACGCTCGCGGCATGTTCAAGCTGGTGCCCATCCTGGCCGGTGTGACCGTGGGTTATATCGCTGCCGCCTTCATGGGCGTGGTGGACTTTGCCAAGCTGGCCAATGCACCGTGGTTTGCTGCACCGGTCTTCCATAGCCCGGAAGTGAACTGGTCGGCTGCCCTGTTCATGCTGCCGGTGGCCATTGCACCGTCCATCGAGCACATCGGTGGCGTGATGGCCATTGGCGGCGTCACCGGCAAGGACTTCACCAAGACCCCGGGTCTGCATCGCACGCTGATGGGTGATGGTCTGGGCGTGTGCATCGCCGGCCTGATCGGCGGCCCGCCGGTCACCACCTACGCCGAAGTGACCGGCGCGGTGATGATTACCCGCAACTTCAACCCGGTAACCATGACCTGGGCTGCTGTGTTTGCCATCTGCATGGCCTTCTTCGGCAAGTTCAATGCGCTGCTGCAATCCATCCCCATGCCGGTGATGGGCGGCATCATGGTGCTGCTGTTTGGCACCATCGCCTCCATCGGCCTGAAAACGCTGATCGAAGCCAAGGTGGATCTGATGGAACCGCGCAATCTGGTGATCATCTCAGTGGTGCTGACCGCGGGTATCGGTGGCCTGACGCTGAAACTGGGTGGCCTGGAACTGGCCGGGGTCGGCCTGTGCTCCATCCTGGCCATGCTGCTGAACCTGATTCTGCCCACCTCCTCGGCCAGCCATGATGGCATTGTCGAAGGGCAGGATGTGTAATTGCACGACAGCCCGTCTGGCGTCATGCCGGCACCGGGATGCAAGCAATGAAAAAGCGCGGACATTCCGCGCTTTTTCCTTATATAAATCAGACAGGTCGCAATATTACCGCTTCATGTCCGGATGATGAACGACGCCTTGCCAGCCACCGTGGATAATGTCGACACTTTGTTGAAGTTTTTCCAGGGCTTGTTGTGCATCATCAAGCCTCTGCCGTCAGGGCAGACAGCAAACTCCTTTGTTGTGTTGTGATTGAAAACGCCATCTTGCGATGGCGTTATTTTTTTGTCTGGCGCGGATCAGGCCTGCCGAAGCGGAAACGGCCTCAATCTGGCCATCTTCAGCACATCTTCATAGCGCCCATCGCGCAGTGCATAAGCACGCAGCCTAGCCTCTTGCTCGAAGCCGAATTTACGGTACAGCGCCAGCGCAGCAGCATTATCGGTAAATACCGTCAACTCCACCCGATGCAGGCCCAGCCAGTTGTCTGCCAGCTCCAGCAAAGCCTGCAACAAGGCCGAGCCAACGCCCTTGCCCTGCCAGTCCTGATGTACCGCCATTCCCAGACGGGCACCATGTGCCAGCCTGGGCACGCTTTCGCGCCACAGCGAGCCATGGGCAATCACCTGTCCAGCCCCGGTTTCGAGCAACAAGGCATGCTTCAGCGGCTCAGCCGCACTCAAACGCTGCTGCCACAATGACAAGGATGGATACGGCAGCTGCAAGGTGTTGCCATAGCAGGATGGCGCAGCCATCAGCGCAGCCAGCGCGGCAGCATCAGCCAGTTCCGGCTTGCGGATACGGTATTGGCTCATCGCGGTACTCCGATCGGGCCGCACAAGCGCGCCATCACCACGCTATCCACATACTGCCCATCCTGCAGGATATCCTGCCGCACTACCCCTTCATGCTGGAAACCAAAGCGCTCGTATAGTGCAATGGCCCGGGCATTATCCTGTTGCGCCATCAATTGCAGCCGGACCAGGCCCAGCCAGTTGTCCGCCAGTTCCAGCAAGGCCTGCATCAGGGCACGTCCCACTCCACGCCCTTGCCACTCGTCGCGCACGACCAGGAAAACATCGGCCACATGGCGGCAGCGGGCCTGTTGCAGGATATTCAGGCCGGCACTGGCCATGACATCCCCTTCGGCACTGCAGGCCACCAGCCAATGGCAATGCGCAGGCAGCTGCTGCAATTTTTCCTGCCAGTCGGCAGCCGTCTGATAGGGCTGCTGCGAAGTATGACGCACCACAGCGGCAGCACTTTGCAGCCGTGCCATGTCGCCAGCATCCCCTGGTTCGATACGGCGGATATGAAATGACATGCGGCCCAGCTCCCTTCACAACAAGATTCAAGCTGGCATCATGACAAATTACAGCGCGTCCTTACAAGCCACACGATCAAACAAAAGCCCCGTTCCACAATGGGAAACGGGGCTGCAGGCTGCTGACAAAGCCATTTGGTGCGATTGCACTGGACCCGGCAAAGCCGGGCCTTTCTGTTAACGTTTAGATTCCGCAGCCTTCCCATCTATTCTCAATCCCCCCGCCCTTTCCCTGCAAGGGTGCCGCGCGTTCCTGTCAGAAAGCGAGGGGGTAATACGCAGCAGCCCCGCTCCATGACGGAAACGGGGCTGTCATTGATGATGGGCATACACTCAGCGGCTGCGGCAGGCCTTGTCCACCAGATACATCAGGCTCTGGTAGGGAATGCCGGAGTTGGCCGACAGGCCGATCTCGCAGGTAACGCTATTGGAGAAGCCACTGCCGCAGTCCTTCACCTGTGCCTTGAGGCCGGTCAGCGCGCTGCTGTTGAGTTCCGGATGGCTGAAGCCCTTGTCGCCGGCGAAGCCACAGCAGGTAATGCCCTGGGGCTCGATCACCGTCGTGGCGCAACGCTTGGCCAGTGCATTGAGCATGGCAGCCTGGCCGGTCTTGCGCATGGAACACACCACGTGCAGCGCCACACTTTCCTGCTGCGGGGTGAACTGCAGATGCTCGGCGGCCACCTCCTGCACGAAGCGGGTAACGTCATACACCTGCAGGCGCTGGTCCTGCAGCCCTTCCAGCATGCTGGCGGTACACACGCCATTGTCCACGATCACCGGCCAGCGGCCATTGTCGCTGGCGGCCAGCAAGGCGGCTTCCAGTTCGGCCAGCTTGCTGGCGGCCGCATCCACCGCGCCCTTGGATTTGAACGGCGTGCCGCAACACAGGCCGTCCATCTGCTGCGGGTAAAGAATCTCATAGCCGGCCTTGCCCAGCACCGAGGCGACTACCTCGTTCAGCGGGCGCTGGTCCGGTTGCAGCTTGGCCGGGGCAAAGGTACGGGTCAGGCAGGATGGCAAATACACCACCTTGCGCGCGCCAGCCTTGCCCGTGTTCAGCCGCAGCGTGCCGGCAGCACGCGGGAAGTAAGGCGTCCAGTAGGGAATGCTGCGTCCCACCACGAGGCGCAGACTGCGCATCAGCACACCGGTGGCGGCATTGCCGGCCACGCCTTGTACCGTTTGCAGCGCGCGCAATCCCAGCCGGGCACCTGCAGTGGCCGTGCCATAGTGGCCGGCCAGGGTATTGGCCACTGCCCAGCCGGTATCGCTCAGATTTTGCTGGCGCAGCTGGCTGGTGAGCGCGCCTGTGTTGATGCCTACCGGGCAGGCAGATTCGCACAGACCACAGGTGGTACAGGTTTCATCGCCGGCATACTGGTAACGCTCGCGCAACGCGTCCAGCCGGGATTGATCCTTGCCGCTTTGCTCCAGCGAGGCCATTTCACGGTTGGCGACAATGCGCTGGCGCGGGGTCAGGGTAATGGCGCGGCTGGGGCACATTACTTCGCAGAAACCGCATTCGATACACTTGTCGATCAGCGTATTGGCGCTGGGAATCGGCTTCAGGTTGCGGATGTGCAGCAGCTTGTCGTGGGTGATGATCACGTCCGGATTGAGGATGCCGTCCGGATCGAACAGCGCCTTCAGCTCCTGCATGATGCGATACGCCGACGGCCCCCACTCCATTTCCACAAACGGTGCCATATTGCGGCCGGTGCCGTGCTCGGCCTTGACCGCACCTTCGTACTCCACCGCCACCAGCTTGCACACGTCCTCGATAAAGGCTTCGTAGCGCTTGATCTCGGCTTCGCCGGAGAA
>JAFANL010000260.1 GCA_019232735.1 Aquitalea sp.
CTGGATGCCGAACACGAGCACTGGCTGACCTACGTCAAGTAAACACACCCAAGCAGCAAGGGCCGGCCATGCCGGCCCAACAAGGAAAGACAATGGCTGAACTGAAAGAAAACACCCAGCGCGTCATCGAAGTGACCGCCAAGGACCTGCCCCTGCACTGCCCGATGCCCGATATGGTGGCCTGGAACTCGCACCCGCGCGTCTTCCTGCCGGTACACAAGACAGGCAGCGCACTGTGCCCCTACTGTGGTACCGAGTACAAGCTGACCGGCCCGGTCGGCCATCACCACTGAGCATCACCCCGGCAGTCAAGCAGCAAAGGTGCGGCCCCGCACCTTTTTTCGCTTGATCCGCCCTCAAATCAGGGCCACCTTGCCAGGCAGGATGGCGCTGATTTGGAAGCGGAAACCTTCATGAAAAAAAAGATACTGGTCATCGGCCCCTCCTGGGTGGGGGACAGCGTGATGGCACAGCCCTTGTACCAACGCCTGCATGAGCGTCATCCCGGCCTGGAACTGCACGTCTTTGCTCCCGCCTGGACCTTGCCCCTGCTGGAGCGCATGCCGGAAGTGGCCAAGGCACACCTCAACCCCTTTGGTCATGGCGCCCTGCGCCTGCGCGAACGCTGGCACACGGCCCGACAACTGAAAGCCGAGCAGTTTGATCAGGTCATTGTACTGCCCAACTCGTTGAAATCAGCGCTGATCCCCCTGTTTGCCGGCATTCCGCTACGCACCGGCTTCATTGGCGAATCCCGCTACTGGATTCTCAACGACACCCGCGAGCTGGACGAGCAGGAACTTCCGATGATGGTGGAGCGCTTCTGCGCATTGGCCGAAGACCGCAACAAACCGGTACAACGCCCCATCGCGCATCCGGCACTGGTGACCAACCCGCCAAGTCAGCAACAGACTGCCGCCCGCCTGCAACTGGACACCAGCCGCCCGGCTGTCGCTTTCTGTCCCGGTGCGGAATATGGTCCGGCCAAGCGCTGGCCTGCCCGTCACTTTGCCGAACTGGCCCGACGTTTTGACGCTGCCGGCTTTGCCGTCTGGCTATTCGGTTCGGGCAAGGACAAGGAAATCGGCAGCGAGATCGCCCAACTGGCTGATGGCAAGGCCATCAACCTGTGCGGCAGCACCGGCCTGGAAGAAGCCATCGACCTGATGGGCCTGACCCGCCTGGCGGTGTGCAACGATTCTGGCCTGATGCACGTTGCCGCGGCACTGGGCAAGCCACTGGTCGCCCTCTATGGCTCATCCAGCCCGGATTTCACCCCGCCGCTCTCCGAGCAGGCCGCCGTCGTCAGCCTCAATCTGGATTGCAGCCCCTGTTTCGAACGCAACTGCCCTTACCAGCACTCCAATTGCCTGGAACAACTGGGTCCGGACATGGCCTGGCAAGCAGCACAGCGTTTCCTGCCCGAACTGAGCAGCAGCACCATTCAATTTATCCGTAGCACATAGGCTGAACCATGAACGTACAAGACAAAAACAATCAGCCCGAAGAAAACAGCCGTCGCATGGAACTGGTGCGTGCGGCAGCCAAGCTGTTCCGCGACCAAGGCTATGAGCGCACCACGGTGCGAGACCTGGGCAATGCCGTCGGCCTGCAGTCCGGCAGCCTGTTCTACCATTTCCGCACCAAGGAAGAGATTCTGGTTGCCGTCATGGCGCTGGGTATCACGGCAACCACCGAACAACTGGGCGAAGCCATTGCCAGAGCACGCAATCCCCGCGACAAACTGGCCGCGCTGTTTCATGTCCATCTGAGTTCGCTGCTGGGTGACAATCAGGCAGCTCTTGAGGTGATGCTGTATGAATGGCGTAGCGTTTCCGCCACGGCCAAACCCGGACTGATCGTCCTGCGTGACCGCTACGAAGCCCTGTGGCAGGACGTGCTGGATGAAGCCGCGGCAGCGGGTCTGGTCAAGCAGGACACTCGCCTGTTGCGGCGCACCTTGCTGGGCAGCCTGCACTGGTCTGTGCAGTGGTACAAATCGGAAGGCGAACTGAGTGTCGACGAACTGGCCGAACGCATGCTGGCCTTGGTGCTATTGAAGTAAACCAACACTTTGGGTCAGTCACAGCACAAAATCCGGCAAATAACCTGGAATATGTCCTAGAATCACAGAGTTAGCATATCCGATTCAGGAGCTGCCACCATGGACAGCATCCAACGTCTGCAAAGTCATAACACCAGCACGGCGACCAGTCAGCAGCAGAGTCGCCGTGTCAGCCAAGCCGACAGCAGCACGCAAGCTTCGACCAGCCAGTCAACGCGCACGCAAAGCACAACCGAGCAATTGCAGGCGCAGTCGGCCAGCCAGCAGGCCAGCACGACAGCCAGCAACCGTTCTCAAGCAAGTCAGAATCGCCAGCAAGTAGAGCAGGAACTGAACCGTCAACTGACTGCCAGTCACGCCACCGCGGTCAGCACCAGCACATCAACGGTCAACTCCAGCCGGGCCAGCAGCAATACAGACAACAACGCAAACGCCGAACAAAACAGAAGCAGCGAGACGCTTAGCAGCAGCAAACTGACAGCCAGCCCCACTGCCAGCAAATCCGACCAGGCAAGCAGTAATAGCCAGAATACGCCGACTGCCAGCCAGGCACAGACCACATTGGAAAACCAGAAGAGCAGCGGACAGATCGCCGTGGCCCAGTATCAGAACAACCAGTCGCTGCTGGAAAACTCCACCCAGGCCAGTAGTCGGCGGGTAACCGAGCGCGCCTGAGCGCTCTAGCTCAAACCAAAAAGCCTCGCTCTTGGTGCGAGGCTTTTTGGTACCAGCGATATTCAGCGACTTGCATGCTCTGCCTGTAAAGCCTGCGCCTTCAACAGGGCGGCACGGTCTCCCTGTGCACCTGCCCGGGCATACCAGCGCACCGCCTCACGCCAATCCACAGCCACTCCCAGCCCATGCTCATACTGACTGGCCAACAAGTACTGCGCTCCCACATCACCCTGTACGGCAGCCTTGCGATACCAGTACGCCGACTTGGCATAATCCTGCGTGATGCCACGTCCGAGATAATACTGGGTGGCAATGCTGACCTGCGCATCCCGATGCCCCTGCCGCGCCGCCGC
>JAFANL010000278.1 GCA_019232735.1 Aquitalea sp.
CCAGGCTTACCATGCTGGCCATCGTCACCACGGCAGGCTTGTGCATGCTGGGCGGCGTCATGGGCTATACCCAGTTCAGTCTGGGAAAATTCATTCAACGCCTGGTCGACGGTGACCTGCCCAGCGTACAGACCCTGCAACGTTTCCAGACCGATGCATTGAAGATGACGGTGGACGCGCTGCTACTGGGTGCCACCGACAATGCCAATGAATTGCAGCGCCTGCCCAAGGTCATCAGTGATGAAGAGCAGGATGCCCGCAGCGCGCTCCAGACCTATCATGCCCTGGCACTCAGCAGCGAAGACCAGCGCTTGCTGGCGCAGGACCAGGCCAGGTTGGACGACTACGCCCGCGCACTCAAACCCTATCTGGAAGCGACCGAAAACGGTGACATCGTGGCGGCCAAATCGGCCCTGCGGCAGGTGGTGCCGACGGCCCGCGCCGTACTGGGCGCCGGCGATGCCCATCTGCATTACAACTATCAGCTGACCCAGCAGGAGGCTGGCAAGGCCACCGGCCTGTTGCAGTTTGTGCAGCTGCTGAGCCTGGCCACGGTGCTGCTCTGCCTGGCCGTGGTGGGTAGCATGAGCTGGTCGTTGACCCGCTCGCTGTCCCGCGCCATCAATGGCCTGCAGCAGGCCATTACCGGCATTGCCGATTCTCTGGACTTTACCCGCCGCGCCCCACAGGACAGTGATGACGAACTGGGTGCCACCGCCACCTCGTTCAATGGCCTGATTGCCCGGCTGCAGTCCAGCCTGACCGATCTGACCGGCAATATCCGCCAACTGACCACCGCCTCTGCCGCGGTTGCACGCGCTTCCGGTGAGGTGGCAGGCACGGCCGCCCGACAAAATGACATTTCCGCCAGCGTGGCCAGCACCGTGCAGCAGCTGACCGTCAGCATCAATCATGTGGGCAGTCAGGCGGCCACCACCAACGAGCAGGCCCTCAGCGCCGGCGAGCTGGCCAGCAGCGGCGGCAAGGTGGTCAGCGATACGGTCAGCGATATCCGCGATATCGCCAGTACCGTCAGCACGGCGTCCAATAGCGTGCGCCTGCTGGGTGAGCAGGCGCGCTCCATTGTCTCTGCGGTGTCAGTGATCAAGGACGTGGCCGATCAAACCAATCTGCTGGCCCTGAACGCCGCCATCGAGGCCGCCCGCGCCGGCGAGCAGGGCCGGGGCTTTGCCGTGGTGGCCGACGAGGTGCGCAAGCTGGCCGAACGCACCAGCAGCATGACCAACGAGATCAACAGCGTGATCACGGCCATTGCCAATAGTAATGAAGAAACCGGCAAGGCCATGGCAGCCACCGTGGCACGGGTGGAAACCGGCATGCAGCGTGCCGATGTGGCGCAGGATGCCATCGAACGCATTGGCGGCACTACCCGTGACCTGGTGGGACTGGTGGGCAATATCGCCGTTTCCATCCGGCAACAGGCCAGCGCCAGCACCGATATCGCCGTCCAGGTGGAGCGTATCGCCCGCATGGCCCAAAGCACCAATGATGATGCCTCCACCGCCTCTGCCGCGGCCCAGGCACTGGATGATTCGGCGCGGCGCATGCAGGACATCGTGGCGGTTTACCGGCTGTAAGCGGTGGGCAATGCAACACCGCCAGCACCCGGCATCGTCCCGTACCGGGCCCTGCGCTGAACTTTCTTTCGACTTGGCGTGGCTTGCATTAGATTGAAAGAGCAGGCCGCAACCGCGGCATGCTCCGTCATTCCCAGCGAGAGCCCGTCATGTCTTCTGTCACCGCCACCGTCAGCCACGTTGCCGATAACAGCATCCATGTTGATCTGCGTGAAGTGATTCATGCCCTGTCGGACGCGCTTGATCTGGTGGGAATCGACGATGTCGCGCATGGCAAGCGCGTGGGCATCATGGCTTACCACTGTGCCCTGCAACTGGGGCTGGATCAGCCACAAGCGGTGTTTATGTTTGACCTGGGGCTGTTGCACGATATCGGCGTGTCCTCCACCCGCACCCACTACCATCTGGTCAGTCAGTTTGACTGGGCCGGCTCCCAACAACATTGCCTGACCGGCGCAGCCTTGCTCAACAGCTTCACCCCACTGGCCGACATGGCGGAGCCGGTACGCTATCACCACACGCCCTGGGAAAAACTGTGCACGCTGACGGAACTTCCCCGCCAGCAGGCCGAACAGGCCAACCTGATTTACCTGGTCGACCGGGTCGATGCCCTGGCCGCTGCCCATTACAACAGCGGTGAATTGCTGATGCACACCGACAGCATTCGTCAGCAGATCAGCCAACGGCGTGGCGGGCACTTTGCCCCGCATCTGGTGGATGCCTTTTTACAAGCCTCCCGTACGGAAGCCTTCTGGCTGCAACTGGAACCACGCGGCATTGCCGACATGCTGCAGCTCATGCATGAGTCACGCCAGCCCTGCACGGCCAGTACGGCACAGCTCAAGCAATTGGCGACACTGTTCTCCCGCATTGTCGATGCCAAGAGTCCGTTCACCGCCCGGCATTCGCTGGGGGTGGCCGGGCTGTCGCGCTGGCTGGCCGAGCGACTCGGACTCACGCCAGGACGCTGCGACCAGCTGGAAATTGCCGCCCTGCTGCATGATCTGGGCAAGCTGCGGGTACCGGATGAAATCCTGGAAAAGCCATCCGGGCTAAGCGCGCGCGAGCGCAGCCTGATCAATGCCCACAGTTTCGAGACCTATCAGATCCTGCGGCATATCCACGGCTTCGAGGAGATTGCCTGCTGGGCGGCCTACCATCATGAAGAACCCGACGGCCATGGTTATCCGTTTCATCTGACCGCCAGCAGCATGAGCCTGGAAGCACGCATTCTGCGGGTGGCGGATATTTTCCAGGCGCTAGCGCAAGACCGACCCTATCGTGCCGGGCTGAATGCGGAACAGGTTCTGGCCACCCTGCAGCAATTCGCTGCCCAGCAGCGCATCGACCCGGCCATTCTGGCCATCGCCGCCAGCGATATGGCGGGGGCCATGGCCGCCGCCCTGCCCGCCATCAGCGCGTCAGCGTGATTGCCAGTACCGGGGCGGCAGCGGATAATCGCCGGCCCCGACCCTGTGTCGTCCCGACTGGAGAAGCAGCAAGATGAGTGAACAACAAATGCGTCTGTCCAAGCGCATGGTGGAGTTGGGATTGTGTTCACGCCGCGAGGCGGATGCCTTCATCGAGCAAGGGCGGGTCAAGGTGGATGGCCAGGTGGTACAGCAGCTGGGCAGCCGGGTCGGTCCGGAACAGCGCATCGAGCTGGAAGCTGCGCGCATGACGCTGGGGGAGCTGAGCATCAGCCTGCTGTTGCATCGCCCTGCGGATGCGGCCTTGCCCTTGTCCGGGCTGATTACGCCAGCCCAGCGTTTTGCCCGTGATGGCAGCGAAGTGGTCTTCAATCCGCGCCATCTCAAACCGCTGCAACAAGCCGGCGCACTGGAAGCGGGCTGTCATGGCCTGGTCGCCCTGACCCACGACAAGAAGCTGGCGCGCAAGCTGGCCGAGGCCGAACAGGAATATTTGATCCAGCTGGAGGCAGCCCCCGCCGCGGATGCGCTCAAGCAGCGTCTGCAGCAGTTGCAACTGCCGGGCAAGCCGCTACGGGGTTTGAAGGTCAGCCGTCAGAGCGACCGCCAGCTACGCCTGGTACTCAGCGCCGTGCAGCCCGGCCAACTGGCCGCCATTTGCCAGGCCCTCGGTCTGGCACCACTGGGACTACGCTGCATCCGTATCGGCAAACTGGGCATTGGCGACCTGCCGGTCGGGCAATGGCGCTATCTGCTGCCGATGGAGTCCTTCTAGCAACACGATCCGGACGAATGGCTCAGGGCTGCAAACGCGCCAGTTCAGCCAATACGGCACTGGCGAAGTCCGCTGACGAGGCCAGGCCATCCGGCCATTCCTGGCGTCGATGCGCAGCCTGCTCGTCCACCCGGTAGTCCACGCCATAGGCATCCAGCCCCAGTAACTGGATGCCATCAACCACGCGGGCCTGCTGCAGCAAGCTCGCCTCCTGCTCCAGCGGCAACACCGGCAAGGTGTCCAGCTCCGCCTGCCCCAGCCAGCCCATGCGCCCCACCCCACCGATATAGCGCACGCGCAACGGCTGTAGGCGGAAGAACATGAAATCCAGTTGCAGCAAATCCTCCGCTGCCGGCAGATAGCGGCAGCAACGCGCACGCAAGGCAGTTTCCGGTTCAATGCGCACCGCGTCGGCCAGCAAGGTCAGTCGTGCACCAGCCTGCACATCCTCCGCCCCATTCTCCACGATGGACAGGCTGCAACGCCCATCCGCCAGCAGATTGCGGGTGTGTTCGGCCAGCGCGCTGATCAGCAATAGGGGCCGATGCTGTGCATCCAGCACATAGGGCAGCACCGTGGCGTAGGGATAACCGGGCTGCTGGCTGGAGTGGCTGGCCAAGGTGGCGTAATGGCTGCGATGCATCAGTTGCAGGGCAGCTGCGGGCGGAATTTTCACGGCAATGACTCCCAGTGGCAGACCGCGTCATTGTATGCCGGTACGGATCACCCGGCATGACTGTCTTGCCCAGGCTTGAGACAAGGCAAACTCAGGAACTGACCGACGTCCGGCCACGGCTGGCAAAACGCTGGAAATCAGCTGCCGGCATTGGCCGGGCCAGCCAATAGCCTTGCATCACCGTGCAGCCCATGGCTTGCAGGCAATCGTGCTGGGCCTGGGTTTCCACCCCCTCGGCCACCACTTCCATACCCATATCGCGGGCCATTGACAGGGTCGCCCGCACCACGGCCTCATCATCGGTATTGCCCGGCAGGTTGCAGACAAAGCCACGGTCAATTTTCAGTCTGCTGATGGGGAAGCGGCGTAACCGGGACAGCGAGGAATAACCGGTGCCGAAATCATCCAGCGCAAAGCGGCAGCCCAGTTGCACCAGGTCATTGAAAGCGGCGCGGTAATGCAAGTCCTCGTTCATCAGCGCACCTTCGGTCAATTCCAGCTCCAGCGCGCCAAGGGGAACCTGATAACGCTGCAGCAGGCCCTGCACATAAGGGCGCAAATCGCTGCGTTCCAGTTGCAGCGGCGACAAATTCACCGATACCGGCAGCTGCAAGCCACTGGCCACCCAGCGGGCCTGCTCGGCACAAGCGGCGGCCAGCACCCAGCGTCCCAGCTCGATGATCAGACCGCTGCGCTCGGCCAGACTGATAAACTCACCGGGCAGCATCAGCCCGCGCTGCGGATGCTGCCAGCGCACCAGCGCCTCGCAACCGATACAAGCCCCGCTCGCGGTGTCCACCTGTGGCTGGTAGTACAACACCAGCTGTTCTGGATCATCCTGTAGTGCGCGGCGCAAATCACGTTCCAGCGTCAGCCGCTCCTGTGCCTGGATATTCATTTCCGGGACGTAATAACGCAAGGCATTGCGCCCGCCTTCCTTGGCGGCGTACATCGCCATATCGGCCCGGCGCAACAAGGTATCCGGATCCTGCCCATCTTGCGGGAACAAGGCCACACCAATGCTGACGGTACAGCGCAATTCGTGCTGTTCCACCAGCACGGCTTGATCGAACAGGACCAGCAATTGCTCACCCAGTGCGTCCAGCTCGGCCTGCTGCCGGTAAGGCAGCAATATCACGAACTCATCCCCGCCCAGGCGCGCCAGCATGGCATCCGCCGGCAAAGGCTGCTGCAAGCGCCGGGCAATGGCAACCAGCAGCTGATCGCCAACCGGATGCCCCAGGCTGTCATTGACGGTCTTGAATTCATCCATGTCCAGAAACAGCATGGCCAGCTGCTGTCGATCATGGTCGGATGCTGCCATGGCCTGGGAAGCCATGGTCAGCCAACAGGCACGGTTGGGCAGGCCGGTCAGGCTATCGTGCAAGGCCAGGTAAGTGACGTGTGCTTCAGCCTTGCGGGTAGCATCCAGCTGGATCTGCAATTGCAGATTGGTATCGGCCAATTCGGCAGTCCGCTGTTGCACCTCATCCTCCATGCGGCGGGTATAGCCGGTGGAGATCAACAGGAAGCCCCCAAACAGGCCGCTCATCACCAGCCCTACCACGAAGGTGACCCACTCCAGCCAGCTACGCAGGCCTTGCATGTAATCTTCGCTGGCCCGCAAGCGCAACGACCAATTGCGCCCGGCAAAGGTGAACTGACTGAGCAGATGGGGCCGCTGGCCAAACCACCCCTCCTTGCCACAATTGGGTGGCCCGGACAAACGATGGAAACCTGGCGCGCCGTCACGGTCGACCAGGCAGACTTCAATATCGTGCCGCACACCGTGCTGCAGGGTGCTGCTGATGATGTCGTTCATGCGGAACAGGCTGGAGATGACGCCACGCAGCACCGGCGGCTTGCCATCATCCGTCGTGGTATACATCGCCTGGTACAGGGCCACCGCCTTTTGCCTGGCCGGATCCTGCACCAGGCGAATGGCGGGACTGGCTTCCGTCTGGCCAGTTTGTAAGCTGCGGCGCAGGGTACTGGCCAGTTCGGGAGCCGACTGGATATCCAGCCCCACGGCAGGCTGATTGCTGGCGGCGGGCTCGATAAAGCGCACCGGCAAATAAGAAGGGCGTTGTGGCGAAGGGCTGGTCTGCCCCTGCCGGTCACGCGCCAGAATGGAATGCTGATCCAGCGCCTTGCGTTCAAAGTCGGCACGTTCGGCATCGCTGACCAGCGGACACCAGCCCAGGCTTTGTGTACCCGGCAGGCGGGCCAGCCAGGGTGCGGTCAATTCCTGCCACTGCGCCGCAGTGAGCGCTGGCGAACGACTCTGCAATTGCTGCAAGGCCAGCATCACATCCAGTTGCATGTCCAGGCGCTTCTTGATCACCTGTTCGATCTGGCCAGCATCTCGCTTGAACTGGCTTTGTATCCGCAGCTCTTCCCAGTGATGAATCATCACCGCAAAACCGCCCATGGTCAGCGCGGTCAGCAACATGGGCCAGACCAGGGCCGGGCTGCGCGCACGCCACTCGCTACGCGGACGGCCAAACCAGGCTAGCATCAGCGGCAGCATGATCAGGCAGCCGAAGGTATCGCCCAGCCACCAGTTCCAGATATTGAACATGATGTCGCTGGCCGGCAGCACCTTCAGGGCCACCAAAACCGGCACACTGATATTGCTGCTGATCAGACAGGATAGCGGGATGATGAGCACCATCAGCCGGATGACGCTGTCTGCCCGATCCAGGCGGTTGGGCCACCCCAGCCAGCGCGAGATCAGCCAGCGGCCAGCCAGTGCCTGCAGACTGGCAGCCAGCGGCACGACCAGCAAGGCCAGATAGCCCCAGCCCTGCACACCCGATTGCCAGCTGGCCACCAGCTGGACCAGCAAGGATCCGAGCATCACTCCCGGCCACAGCCTGCCTCCCCATAACAACAGGGACATCAGTGCAATGCCTGCCGCTGGAAATACCGGCACGGTATAACCTGGCGGAATGGCACCATACAGGGAGGGAACGCCGATCAGGGCATAAATGACGGCCAGCCGCAAAATGGCGGAAAATCGGACAGGCACTAGGCAACCTTGCGAGAAAATGACAGCTTGCTGACATTAGCATGCTGTGTGAAAAGCGTCACTTTTCCATCTCGGATAGGGTGCTGCCGGCAGTCATTGCAACCGCGGTGGCCAGCCGCCACCGGCTTAACGCCCATGAATGGTGGCGGGGATGGCCAGATCACGGGCAGCAAGAACCTGGCCGCCCAGCAGGGAGAATATCTGCGCCAGACAGGCATCGGCCATCGCCTGGCCATTCTGCACGATGGCATCAATGGGAAGCGGCAAGCAGTCGAGCAAGGGATGATCGTCGAAGGTCATCAGACAGGATGGTGCTTCACGCAGGTGGTGGGTCTGACTCATGAAGGACAGCACACCTTCCAGCAAGGTAATGGAAGCGGTAAACAGCGCTTGCGGATAGCGGCCTTCGCGGGCATGCCATTGCTGCATCATGGCAAAGCCGGAGGCACGCTGGAAGTCGCGCTCCTGCACCCAGCCCTCCTGCTCGGTCAGGCCATATTGCTGCAAGGCCTGACGGTAGCCGGCCAGACGGTCGCGACTGGGGGACAGCGTGGGCTGGCCACCGAAGTACACCACCTCGCGCAGGCCTTGCTCCAGCTTGCTGCCAATCAGTCGGGCCACGGTGTCAGTGGCATCGGTCACCACCGAAGGAATGCCGCTGCCATCAATGCGGCGGTCGACAAACACCAGCGGCAAGCGACTGATCCATGGCTGATAGCGCGTGGCATCGCTGCTGCAGGGCACCACCGCCATGCCATCCACCTGACGGGCCACCAGGTGCGCCATGCCCTCGGACTCGCGTTGCGGGTCTTCATCGCTGGTCACCAGCACCAGCTGGTAATCCCGTTCGCGACACAGATTCTCCATGGCCTGTGCCAGCGCGGCATGCGCCGAGTTGGTCAGGTCAGGAATCACCAGCCCGATGCTGTTGCTGCGTTTGCTGCGTAGCGAACGTGCCGACTGGGACGGATTGAAATGATGCTCCCGTGCCACTTTTTCCACTCTGGCCACCGTGGTGGGGGAGATGCGATAGCGTTCGGCATGTCCATTGAGCACCATGCTCGCCGTGGTACGCGATACACCAGCCAGGCTGGCGATGTCATCGATGGTAAGGCGCTTGTAGGCAGTCACGAAGGCTTTCCTGGATTGGATTTGGTCACAGATAGCAATCACCCCCGACAGCCATGACAGCAGCGGGGGTGGGTGGCATGGTGCGATTGTATTACAGCCAGCCGGAGAGAGGCAGCCCCGCCCCGGCAAACGGCCACTTTACTGCTTGATCAGATTCAACGGTACCGGGATGAACTTGTCCACGCTCTGACCGGCAGCCAGCTTCTTGGCGGTCTGGATACCGTACTGGCCAATCAGCTCCGGCTGCTGCTGCACGGTGGCGGCCAGCGTGCCGGCCTTCACGGCGGCCACGGCGTCGGCAGTGGCATCAAAACCAACCACCACCACATTCTTCAGACCGGCCGCCTGGATGGCCTTGAGCGCGCCCAGAGCCATTTCGTCGTTGTGCGCAAACACACCCTGGATGTCCTTGTTGCCCTGAATGATGTTTTCCATCACCGTCAGGCCCTTGGCACGATCGAAATCAGCCGGCTGCTTGGCCAGCAGTTTCACGTCGGCCTTGCCATCCACCACCTTGTGGAAACCTTCGCCACGTTCGCGGGCAGCGGAAGAACCGGCAATGCCTTCCAACTCCACCACACGGCCCTTGCCACCCAGCTTCTGCAGCAGGAATTCACCCGCCATCTTGCCACCTGCCACATTGTCCGAAGCGATGTGGGCGCTGACTTCGGCACCGTTCACACTACGGTCCAGCGAGACCACCTTGATGCCCTTGCCGGTGGCTTCCTTCACCACATTGGCCACGGCAGAGGAGTCGGTCGGATTGATCAGAATGACATTCACTTTTTTCTGGATCAGGTCTTCCACGCTGGCCTGCTGCTTGGCCGGGTCGTCCTGGGCATCCACGGTAATCAGATTGACACCGTCCTTCTTGGCTTCATCTTCCGCACCCTTGCGCAGCGACACGAAGAAGGGGTTGTTCAGGGTGGATACCGCCAGGCCGACCGTCAGCTGACCATCGGCAGCAGCGGCGGCCGGAGCACTGGCGGCAGCCGGAGCGGCACTGTCCGGGCCTTGCTTGGAGCAGGCGGCAATACCACATACCAGCAGGCTGGCCAGCAGCGGGTGAAGAATGCGATTCATGGTGAGTCTCCCTGATATTGACTACGTTGCGTTAAACAGCCCTGGACAGGACTTTTGTTGATTGAAAACCTTGGTTTACTT
>JAFANL010000283.1 GCA_019232735.1 Aquitalea sp.
TGCAGGGCATGGCCGAGGTAGTGGCCATCGAGGAAAAACAGGATTTTCGCCGCCATGTGGTGCGGTTGCCGCAGGGCCTGACCGGCGGCATCGAACTGGGCGCGTCCATTGCCCACAATGGCTGCTGCCTGACGGTAACCGAAGTGCGGGATGATCTGGTGGCCTTCGACCTGATGGCCGAAACCCTGCGCTTGACCAATCTGGGCGCATTGCAGGTGGGTGACCGGGTGAATGTGGAGCGTGCGGCAAAGTTTGGCGATGAAATTGGCGGCCATGCCATGTCCGGCCACATCATGTGTCTGGCCAGGGTGGAAGAGGTTATCCGTACACCAAACAACTGCACGGTATGGTTCAGCCTGCCGGCAGGATTCGCCAAATATGTATTGGCCAAGGGCTATATCGGTATAGATGGTTGCAGCCTCACCATCGGCACGGTGGACGGAAATCGTTTCTGCGTGCACCTGATCCCGGAAACGCTGGAGCGCACCATCATTCAGTTTCGCCAGGCTGGCGACGCCATCAATATTGAAATCGACCCGCAGACGCAAGCCATTGTCGACACCGTAGAGCGGGTGTTGGCGCAGCGTGATGCCGGTGCGGCCTGAACGCAGGCGAAATTTTGACAGGCTGGCTTGATGCCGGCCTGATTGGCTCCATGTTGCAATGAATATGCCACGGGGCAATCCATTGCCCCGGCCACGCCATGCCCGGCTGCCAATGCTGCCGGTGTGCGCGGGGCGAACCAGCTTTCTGTCGCTCGCACGCCATCGACGTGCGGCACGCACTCTATAAAAGGATGCAGCAAATGGTTATTTCTCCGGTGCAGGACATCATTGCCGATATCAAGGCCGGCAAAATGGTGGTGCTGGCTGACGCGGAAGATCGCGAAAACGAAGGCGATATCGTGATGGCGGCGGAGTTTGTCACGCCCGAAGCCATCAACTTCATGGCCAAGCATGCGCGCGGCCTGATCTGCCTTACCCTGACCGAGCAGCGCTGCAAGCTGCTGGAGCTGCCGATGATGGCAGCCAATAACGGTACTTCCTTTGGCACCAATTTCACCGTCTCCATCGAGGCAGCCGAAGGCGTGACCACCGGCATCTCGGCCGCGGATCGCGCCAAGACCGTGCAGACTGCCGTGGCACGCAATGCCAAGGCCAGCGATCTGGTGCAGCCGGGGCATATCTTCCCGCTCAAGGCACAAAATGGTGGCGTGCTGATTCGTGCCGGCCATACCGAAGCGGCTTGTGACCTGCCGATGCTGGCCGGTCTGGAGCCGGCCGGGGTGATCTGCGAAATCATGAACGACGACGGCACCATGGCACGCATGCCGGAATTGCTGGAGTTCGCCAAGACCCACGGTCTGAAGGTGGGCACCATTGCCGACCTGATTCACTACCGCAGCCGTACCGAATCGTTGGTGGAAGAAGTGGGTCAGCGCCCGGTGGATACGCCGTTTGGCTCCTTCGATCTGCACGTGTTCCGTGATGTCACTACCCGCGAAACCCATCTGGCACTGGTCAAGGGCAAGCTGGATGAGGCGGAGGAAACCCTGGTGCGGGTGCACGAGCCGCTGTCCATCATGGATGTGCTGGATCCGACCTCCCGCCCGCACTCCTGGACGGTTCCCGGTGCGCTGGAAGCCATCGACGAAGCGGGCAAGGGCGTGGTCATCCTGCTGTATCGCGATGAAACCGGCGAAGATCTGCTGCAACGTGCACTGGGTCAGAACATCAAGCGCTCGCCCTGGGATGGCAAGACCTTCGGCGTGGGTGCGCAAATGCTCAAGACCCTGGGCGTGGGCAAGATGAAGCTGATGTCGCCGCCGCTGAATGTCCCGTCCATGGCCGGCTTCAATCTCGAAGTCACCGGATTTTGCCAGCCGGAACACTTTCATATCGAAATCGGTTAAAATAGCCGGTTTTCCGTCATGACTCCTTGTGGGCCGCTTGCTGTCGGCCCGCAAGGATTTTCTGATTTCTGCAGTGAGGACTCACATGCTTGAAGCTATCCAGCGCATTGCCCCCGATTTCAATGGTCAAGGTCTCAAGGTCGGCATCGTTCAGGCCCGCTTTACCGAAGAAGTCTGCCATGGCCTGCGTGATGCCTGCCTGGCCGAACTGAAAACGCTGGGCGTTGCCGCCGATGATGT
>JAFANL010000006.1 GCA_019232735.1 Aquitalea sp.
CGCTGGATGGCTTCGGCTTGCAGGGCGTCAGGATAGGCGACGCAAACAAAATTGGTGTGCGAGGGCAGTACGGTCAGGCCCTGATCGTACAGGGCATGGCTGAGGTGATGACGCAGGGTGATGGTCTGGGCCACCAGCTTGCGTGAATAGTCCGGGTCGTCCAGCACGATTTGGGCGGCAGCCTGGGCAATGCTGGACAGTGCATATTGCGGGCGGATCTGGTCAGCCTTGGCGATGATGTCGGCACTGGCAATGGCATAGCCCACGCGCAGCCCGGCCAGGGCATAGGCCTTGGACAGGGTGCGCAAGCGCAAGGTGTGCGGCAGGATGCCGGCTGGCGGGGCATCGGCCGGTTCGGTACAGAAATCGACATAGGCCTCATCCAGCAACAGCAGGGTGTGCGGCGGCAAAGCGGCACGCAGGGTCTGGATGTCCTCGGCCTGCCAGTAATAGCCGGTGGGATTGTCGGGATTGGCCAGGTAGAGCACCGAGGCATGCTCGGCACGGGCCACTTCTGCCAGCCGGGCCAGATCGGGCCGCATATGCTTGCCGCGCTGGCAGTAAGGTACTTCCAGCACGCGCACACCCACGCCTTCGGCAAAATAGCGGAAGCTCGGATAGCTGCCCGCCGTGGTCACCACTGCGTCACCGGGGTTGCAGGTCAGCCGCAACGCCAACAGGATCAGACTGTCGGCTCCGGTATCGAACAGGACTTCGCTGGGGCTGACGCCATTGTGTTTTGCCGCCCGTTCACGCAATGCGTGGGCATAGGGGTCGGGATACAGCCGCGCCAGTTCCGTCAGCGCCTTGCCCAGCTCGCCAGCCAGCGGCGATACCGGGTCCGGCAGGCTCTCGTTGGAACCGATACGGGTCTTGATGCGATGACCCAGTGCCGTTTCCAGCTTCACGATGCCGGGAAAGGGATTGACGATGGTGTGGTGTTCCAGGTGACGGGCAAAACGGGTCATGGCAGCTTTTCGTCCTTCGGGCAGAACATTCTAGGTGGTGATGACCTACCGGCAAAGCAGCAGATCTGCTAACCATAGCATCCCGCAGGATAAGCAGGGTTGCCGGCTGGCAGGGCAGTGTAGCGTCTGTCAGGAGCCGTGCTGGACCGGCTCGGGTAAAAACCGGAAAATGCCCAGCATTACTGGGCCGGTTTGGACTGCGCTGCCGGGGCTGAAGTCTGCGCGTGGCTGTGGTCCGGTTTGGGAAGATACAGGCTGCCCTTGTAACCACAGGCGGTTACGACAAGGCTCAGGGCAAGGCAGGTCAGCAAGGTTCGCAGCATGGCAAGCAGTCCGATGTGGCAAAATCCCGAGTCTAGCACACCGCCAATCAAGGAAGAGACGACATGAACGAAAGCGAATTTCTGGATCTGACCGACCGTATTTTCAGCCGTATCGAAGATGCCATCGATGATGCCGGACTGGATGCCGACTTTGTCACTAACGGCAATGTACTGGAAATCGAATTTGATGATGGCAGCAAGATCGTGGTGAACCGCCATACCTCCAACCAGGAGTTGTGGATTGCCGCCAAAAGTGGTGGTTATCACTTTGCCCGGCAGGGTGATCAGTGGCTGGCAACGCGGGATGGCGCGGAATTCTTCAGCACGCTCAAGACCGCCATTGCCGAGGCCTGTGGCCAGCCGGATCTGGAACTGGATCTCTGATGGAGACAGTCTGGCTGGCGCTGGGCGGACTGGGTTTGTCTGCCTTCTGCTCGGCTACTTTTTTGCCGGCCTATTCGGAAGTGGCCTTTAGCGCCTTCTTGTATAAGTGGCCGGAGCAGGTGCTCGCCGCCCTGCTGATCGCCTCGCTGGCCAATGCCTTGGGCGGCATTACCGTGCTGCTGCTGGGCCACCGCCTGCCGGCCAAGCCCTTATCCGCCAGAATCAGCGGCTATTTCCAGCGCTTTGGCCCGGCCCTGCTGTTGCTGTCATGGTTGCCGCTGATCGGTGACACCCTGCCGCTGGCCGCCGGCTGGCTGCGTCTGCCCCGCCTGCCCTGCATGATCTGGCTGACCGTGGGTAAGACCCTGCGTTATCTGGTGCTGGCCTGGGGCGTGCTGGCGGTATTGCATGCCCAAGCATAAACAAGGGGTTGGCATGGCCCGGCGCTGAGGGTTTACAATTCAGGCAATTCTTATTTCGAGCCTCCATGAGCCAACATATTCCCCGCAAACGCTTTGGCCAGAACTTCCTGCAAGACGCCAGCGTGATTGAGAACATCGTCCATGCGGTCAACCCGCAGCCGGGCGATGTGGTCATCGAAATCGGCCCCGGCCTGGGCGCCATTACCAAACCCCTGCTGGATCGCCTGCCCCATCTGCATGTGGCGGAAATCGACCGCGACATCATTGCCCGGCTGAAAAAGGAGTTCCCGCCGGAACGCCTCACCATCCATGAAGGCGATGCGCTCAAGTTCGACTTCGGCTCCATTACCGATGGCGCGTTCAAGATTGTCGGCAACCTGCCGTACAACATCTCCACGCCGCTGCTGTTTCACCTGGCCAGCTTTGGCCAGCGCGTGACCGACATGCACTTCATGCTGCAAAAGGAAGTGATCGAACGCATGCTGGCCGAGCCTTCCACCACCGACTTTGGCCGTCTGACGGTAATGCTGCAGTACCGTTTCGAAATGGAACTGGTGCTGAATGTGCCGCCGGAAGCCTTCTGGCCACCGCCGAAGGTGGATTCGGCCGTGGTGCGCATGATTCCGGCTCCGGGCCGTTGCGGTGTGGCCAAGGACGAACAACAGCTGGAAGAACTGGTCACCAAGGCCTTCTCGCAGCGGCGCAAGACCCTGCGGAATAATCTGAAAGGCGTGATGGAGCTGGCTGATTTTGAAGCACTGGGCATAGACCCGGGCCTGCGGCCGGAAAACCTGAGCGTGGAAGACTTTGTACGCATGGCCAACCATCTGTCGGCCTGAGCACCGCTAACAATACCCTAGCGGCTGCGCGGTATCCGCGCGTACTTGTTGCAGTGCAGCTTGCATGCTGCTGCCTGAAGGCGGCAGTATCGCAGGCTTTCGACCCCGGCCTGTCCGGGGTCGATGTTGTGATACAGGGAGAGCCGCCCATCTCAAGAGGCGGTGACTGTAAGCAGGATGCAGTGCCATGGCGCACGGGCAGGCAAACGGGGGTTTGCCGGTAGTGCTCTGCGCCGGGGCTTCATCCTGTCGCTGGAAATCCAGCCTATAACAGCAGTGTCCAAGGTCTTGCGACCGCGGGCAGTGATCTACGAAGGACCCCAGGAGAAACTCAATATGAAGCTCTGCACCCGTCTCATTTGTGCTGCAACCCTGGCCGCGCTGGCCAGCACCCCGGCTTTCGCCGCCGAATTGACCGGCACCCTGAAAAAGATCAAGGATTCCGGCGTCATCGTACTGGGCAACCGCGATGCCTCCATCCCGTTTTCCTATTACGACAATAACCAGAAGCCGGTTGGTTACTCGGTTGATCTGGCCAACAAGGTGGCCGAGGCGGTCAAAAAAGAACTGAAAATGCCCAATCTGCAGGTCAAGTACAATCTGGTGACCTCGCAGACCCGCATTCCGCTGGTGCAGAACGGCACTGTCGATCTGGAGTGTGGCTCCACCACCAATAATGCCGAGCGTCAGAAGCAAGTGGCCTTCTCGGTGGGCATCTTTGAAATCGGCACCCGTCTGCTGACCGCCAAGACCTCCGGCGTGAAGGACTTTGCCGACCTTAAAGGCAAAAACGTGGTGACCACCGCCGGCACCACCTCCGAACGCCTGCTCAAGGCCATGAATGCCGACAAGCAGATGGGCATGAACATCATCTCCGCCAAAGACCATGGCGAATCCTTCCTGATGCTGGAATCCGGCCGTGCCCTTGCCTTCATGATGGACGACGCCCTGCTGTATGGCGAAATGGCCAAGGCCAAGAATCCGGCCAACTGGGTGGTGACCGGCAAGCCGCAATCCTTCGAGATCTATGGCTGCATGCTGCGCAAGGACGATGCCGCCTTCAAGAAGATCGTCGACGATGCCATCAAGGCCACCTACAAGTCCGGCGAAGTAAACAAGCTGTACAGCAAGTGGTTTACCAGCCCGGTTCCGCCCAAGGGCCTGAACCTGAATTTCCCGATGTCTGATGTGGTGAAGGAACTGATCGCCAAGCCGACCGACAAGGCCGCCGAGTAAGCGATCCCTCCCCCGTAGTGCAGATGCATGAGCCGGCCCTGGCCGGCTCAATTGCTGCCTGCCTGTTCTCCTGCCCCGCCGCTGGCTATAACGGCAGCAGGGGGTGGCTGGCGTACATCTGCCTTTTCTGCCTGCGGCTTGCAGGCAGGGACTTCACCCGGCTGCCTTGCCGTCCCGTTTGCGGGAGGCATGCTGCTGTCGGTGGCAGGCGCCTGCGTCTGCCTGCATCAGGAGAACACAATGAATTACCACTGGGACTGGGGTATTTTTTTCAAGTCCACCGGTGTTGGCAGTGAGATCTACCTGAACTGGTTTGTCTCCGGTCTGGGCTGGACCATTGCCGTGGCGCTGGCCGGCTGGATCATCGCCCTCGCGCTCGGATCGGTACTGGGCGTGATGCGCACCTTGCCGGGCAAGCTCTTGCCCGCCGTGGCCACCACCTATGTCGAACTGTTCCGCAATGTGCCGCTGTTGGTGCAGCTGTTCATCTGGTACTTCCTGGTACCAGACCTGCTGCCCACGCCGCTGGAAATGTGGTTCAAGCAGGGCATCAGCCCGGCTGCTTCCGCCTATCTGTCGGTGGTGGTGTGCCTGGGCCTGTTTACTGCGGCGCGGGTGTGCGAGCAGGTGCGTACCGGCATTCAGGCCTTGCCGCGCGGGCAGAACAATGCGGCGCTGGCCATGGGCTTCACCACGGCGCAGACCTATCGTTTCGTGCTGTTGCCACAGGCATTTCGCGTCATCATTCCGCCCTTGACCAGCGAGTTCCTGAACATTTTCAAGAACTCCTCGGTCGCCTCGCTGATCGGCCTGATGGAGTTGCTGGCCCAGACCAAGCAGACGGCCGAGTTTTCCGCCAATATCTTCGAAGCCTTCACCCTGGCCACGCTGATCTACTTCGTGCTCAATATGAGCCTGATGGGCTTCATGGCCTGGGTGGAAAAGCGGGTCCGCATCCCTGGCATGATGGGAGGTAACAAATAATGGCGCTCGATTTCAGCCAGATCATTCCCGCCCTGCCCGGCCTCACCGACGGCATGCTGCTTACCCTCAAGCTGTTGGTGTTTGCCGTAAGCGGTGGCGTGGTGCTGGGCACCCTGCTGGCCTTGGCCCGCTTGTCGGACAATGCGCTGCTGTCGCGGCTGGCCAAGTGGTACGTCAATTATTTCCGCTCCATTCCGCTGCTGCTGGTGATTTCCTGGTTCTACCTGGTGGTGCCGATGGTGCTCAACTGGATTACCGGCGATCTGACCCCGGTGGGGGCCTTTACCTCCTGCCTGGTGGCTTTCGTGATGTTCGAGGCGGCGTATTTTTCCGAAATCGTCCGTGCCGGCATCCAGTCCATCTCCCGTGGCCAGATCAATGCTGCCTACGCACTGGGCATGAGCTATGGTCAGGCGATGCGACTGGTGATCCTGCCGCAGGCCTTCCGCAAAATGATGCCGCTGTTGCTGCAGCAAAGTATCATCCTGTTTCAGGATACCTCGCTGGTGTATGCGGTCGGTCTGATGGATTTTCTCAATACCGCCCGTTCCAAGGGCGATATCGTGGGTTTGCCGCATGAATTCCTGCTGTTTGCCGGAGCGGTGTACTTCGTGATCAGTTTTGGCGCGTCGCAATGGGTGAAGCGTCTGCAAAAAAGGTTCGCTGTATGAGCGCGATGATTAGCATCAACAATGTAAGCAAGTGGTATGGCGACTTTCAGGTACTGACCGATTGCAGCACCGGCGTCAAAAAAGGCGAGGTCGTGGTGGTGTGCGGCCCGTCCGGCTCCGGCAAGTCCACCCTGATCAAGTGCGTCAATGCGCTGGAACCCTTCCAGAAGGGCGAGATCATCGTCGATGGCATCTCGGTGGGCGACCCTAAAACCGACCTGCCCAAACTGCGTAGCCGCGTCGGCATGGTGTTCCAGCATTTCGAGCTGTT
This sequence comes from Aquitalea sp., assembly GCA_019232735.1. GTDB lineage: Bacteria > Pseudomonadota > Gammaproteobacteria > Burkholderiales > Chromobacteriaceae > Aquitalea. The sequence continues at coordinate 6,099 of JAFANL010000006.1, forward strand.
CCCGCATTTGTCGATTACCGAAAACCTGGCCATTGCCCAGGTCAAGGTGCTGGGCCGCAGCCCGGACGAGGCGCGGGAAAAGGGCCTCAAGCTGCTGGATCGCGTTGGCCTGAAAGCCCATGCCCACAAATTCCCCGGCCAGCTGTCCGGCGGCCAGCAGCAGCGTGTGGCCATTGCCCGCGCACTGGCGATGGACCCGATTGCCATGCTGTTTGACGAGCCCACCAGCGCGCTGGACCCGGAGATGATCAACGAAGTGCTGGACGTGATGACCGAGCTGGCCCAGGAAGGCATGACCATGATGTGCGTGACCCACGAAATGGGCTTTGCCCGTCGCGTGGCACACCGGGTCATCTTCATGGACAAGGGCGCGATTGTGGAAGATTGCGACAAGGATGCCTTCTTTGGCGATATCAATGCCCGCTCGGAGCGCGCACGCCAGTTCCTGTCCAAGATTCTGCAACACTAGCAGCAAGTTGTTGTTTTCGATGACAAAAACCCGGCCAGGCCGGGTTTTTTACGTACAGGGGGCGATCAAGGCGGTTGCAAGGGTGGAGATATTTATCAGCGGGCACTTGCATATCACCAATGCAATGACAATGTATTGATTATCATTGAATAATACTTACAAGTGATTTAATAAATACTGTATTATCATCATGGAAAAATCCCTGCTAACCTTTGCGGTTCAGGCCTAAACTACCGATAGCAACGCACTTCTCTCAGCCAGATCATCCATGTATTCAACCCGCTATCTAGGGCGACAGCCCATTGTCGATGCCAACCAGCAACTGGTGGCCTATGAACTGCTGTTCCGTTCCAGCCATGCCAATGTTGCCAGGGTCAACGACGATGTAATGGCCACCACGGCGGTGATCCGCCACGCCTTTGTCGATCTGGGGGTGGGCGAAGTGCTGGGCGACCGGCTGGGCTTCATCAATGTCAGTGACACCCTGCTGATGGATGATCTGCTGGATGTGCTGCCTTGCGACAAGGTGGTGCTGGAAATCCTGGAAACCGTCAAGGTGACCCCGGCCCTGCTGGAGCGGCTACAGGCCTTGCGGCAAAAGGGCTTCCGCCTGGCAATGGATGATGTCATCGAGCTGGATGCAGACCGGCGTGCCCTGCTGCCGCTGGTGGATATCATCAAGCTGGATCTGGTGGCACTCAGTCTGCTGCAATTGCGTCAGCTGGTGGCCCAGCTGGCTGATTTCCCCGGCATCCTGCTGGCGGAGAAAGTCGATTCGGTCGAACAGTTCGAACTGTGTCGCGAACTGGGCATCCAGTGGTTCCAGGGCTATTTCTTTGCCCGCCCCACCGTGCTGTCCACCCGGCAGGCCAATGCCAGCCAGCATGCCATGCTCAGCCTGTTGGGCCTGCTGATGAGCGATGCCGATAACGAGGAACTGGCACAGGCGCTCAAGCTGGCCCCGGACGTGGTCCTGATGCTGATGAAGCTGAGCACCACGGCGTCGGCGGCCACCAGGCGGCCGGTCGCCTCGGTCAACGAAGCCATCATGGTGTTGGGCCGAGCCAGGATCAAGCGCTGGTCCATGCTGCTGCTGTTTGCCAGCAACGCCACGGATATCCAGCCACAACGCAATCCTCTGCTGGAATTGGCGGCAACCCGTGGCCGCATCATGGAACTGCTGGCCGAAGCCTGCTATCCGGGACGGCGTGATGTGCAGGACAGTGCCTTCATGATCGGCATGCTGTCGCTGGTGGATGTGCTGGTGCAACAACCCAAGGCGGTCGCCATTGCCAGCCTGCCGATTGACGACACGCTGAAAGAAGCGGTGCTGGAGGGGCGGCATGTCTTGGGCGAGCTGCTGCGCGTTACCCTGTCGCTGGAGGATGATGCCGCGCCGCATCCCGAGGGCTACGACCCGGATGTGCTGATGCGGGTGGAAACCCAGGCCCTGGACTGGGTCAACAGCATGTGGAAGTAAGGCAGGCGGGGACTAGTTTTTGACCGTGCCATCGTTCTGGGCGTGCAGACGATTGAGCAAACCCTGCACCCGCTCATTGTCTCTGGGCAGCCAGTCCAGAATCTCGTGCAGCATCTGGTCGTACTCGCTGCAATCCTGATTTTTCTTGCTTAATTGCTCCCGTACCCGTAGCAGAATGGCACAGGCATTCATGCCGGTGCGTTCGTTATACAGGCGCATGGCCATTTCGTGCAGCATGCGGCCGGCTTCGGCGGCACGCCCTTCTGTTGTCAGCTCCACTGCCTTGTTGCTCTGCTCTTGCAGCTCGGCATAGGCCTGTTCGATCAGATTGCTGCAATCGGGATGCTTGCGGGCTATTTCCAGCAGGATGGACAACTCGTGGCGGCTGTAGGCAAAGCGCATGGTGATGGTGCGTGTCCAGCTGGCCAGTTGCTCCTTGTCCGGCAAGGTTTCCGGCACGCGTACCAGTGCGCCCAGAAAGCGCTGGGCCGATTCGAAATTGACGTAGGGCTTGAGCAATTCCTGAGCGGCTTGTCGCAACCAGCCCAACCCATCTTCTGAGCGGCATTGAGCCAGTGCGGTCAGGCTCTTGCAGGTCATCAGGGTGAACTGGGCTTCCGGTCGGTCGCCCAGACAGGTACTGATTTCCGCCTGGAGCCGGTCGATAGGCTGGGTATTGCCGGTTTCGGAATAGGCCTGTAGCAAATCCACCAGTATTTCCGGACCAAAGAAATTGTTGTTGCGGCCATATTCCACCGCGCTTTGCAGGTAGCGTGCCGCTTTTTCCGGATCGCCGGAACGCAGTGCGGCGGTGCCACAGCTTTTCAGGCGGTGAAAATTGCGTGGTGAGATGGCAACTGCCTTTTCCAGTACTGCCACGGCCTGGAGATACTGACCTTCGTCGATCAGGTTCTGTGCCAGCAAGTCGTAGGCATCGGTATACAGCGGCGCATCCTGGATGATTTCGCGCAGCAGTTCGCTGGACTCGCCCTGCATGCCCTGATCCGCCTGGATGCGGGCCACGCCCATCTTGGCCCAGGGGATCACCTTGTTTTCCAGCAGCTCCTGATAGATATGCAAGGCCTCGCTCTGGCGGCCTTCGGTAACCAGCAATTCGGCACAAAGCCGGTTGGCATCAATCCGGTTGAGTGGTGATGGGGCGGTGGTGATCAGGTGTTGCAAGGTGGTGATGGCCTCACCGGCATTGCCTCTTTCCAGATAGGAATGCGCGGGAGCCAGAAAGATCTTGCGTTTGTAGGCGCTGTCCATGCGGGCCAGCAGCAGATTGGAGTTGAAGGGTTTGAGGATGTAATCGTCCGGTGCCATTTCGGCGGCAGCCACCACGCGTTCGTATTTGCGTTCTCCGGTAATCATGATCCAGATGGTGGACAGCGGCAGGGTGCCGGTCTTGCGCAGGGCTTCCAGCAGTTCCTGGCCATCCATGCCATCGCCCAGATTATAGTCGCACAGCACCACGTCAAACTTGCGGCCCTTGAGCCGGGCACGGCCTTCCGCGGCGCTGGCGACCGCATCGGTACGGGTGATGCCGGCCATGGACAGCATGGTGCGCAGGCCCTGACGGACGGTCAGCGAATCCTCGATGATGAGGACGGTGGTTTTGTCGTCAAAAAACATCCGTTATGTTTCCATCTGCGCCTAGCTTGCAGCCGGCTGCAGCATTTGATCCGTCTTCATTTCAGACAATGTCCAGATGATCAATGCCATCCAGCGGGTCGCGTCCCTTGGAACGCTCACTGTACAACTTGATTTTCAGACGCAGGTCGTTGATGGAGTCGGCATTGCGCAAGGCATCTTCGTAGCTGATGTAGTTTGCTTCGAACAGGTCGAACAGCGACTGGTCGAAGGTTTGCATGCCGGATTCACGCGAGCGGCTCATGACTTCTTTCAGGCCGGCAATTTCGCCCTTGAAGATCATGTCGGAAATCAGCGGCGTATTCAGCAGGATTTCCACCGCGGCCACCCGGCCGCGTCCCGTCTTGATCGGCAGCAGCCGCTGCGAAATGATGGAGCGCATGTTCAGCGACAGATCCATCAGCACCTGCTGGTGCCGCTCTTCCGGGAAGAAATTGAGAATGCGGTCCAGAGCCTGGTTGGCATTGTTGGCATGCAGCGTGGCCAGGCACAGGTGGCCGGTTTCGGCAAACTGCAGCGCATAGCCCATGGTTTCCCGGTCGCGGATTTCCCCCATCAGGATCACATCCGGGGCCTGGCGCAGGGTGTTTTTCAGCGCCACCTCCCAGTCCTCGGTATCCACACCCACCTCGCGCTGGGTGACGATGGACTTCTTGTGCTGGTGCACGTACTCGATCGGATCCTCGATGGTGATGATGTGATCCTGGTTATGGCTGTTGCGCCAGTCGACCAGGGCCGCCAGTGAGGTCGATTTACCCGAACCGGTACCGCCGACAAAAATCACCAGTCCGCGCTTGATCAGGGCGATGTCCTGCAATACCTCGGGCAGGTTCAGCTTGTCGAAGGTGGGAATTTCGGTGTTGATCTTGCGTAGCACCATGCCGGCACAGCCCTGCTGGATGAAGGCACTGACGCGAAAACGGCCGATTCCAGGCGGGTTGATGGCGAAGTTGGCTTCCTTCTTCGACTCGAATTCCTCGGTCTGTCTATCATTCATCACCGAGCGCACCAGTTCCTTGGTGTGCTGGGCCGACAAGGGTTGTGGCGCCACCGGCGTGATCTTGCCGTCGATTTTCATGGCCGGGGGAAATTCGGCGGAAATGAAGATATCCGACGCATTCTTGCCCACCGCATGCTTGAGCAGATCGTGGATGAATTTTGATGCCTGGTCTTTTTCCATGGTGCCGTCCGGGCAGGCTCGCTGCTGTGCTGTGGATTAGAAGGAGTCTTTCGAGGCCGCCTTCTGGCGGGCCTCGTTCGGCGACACGATATTGCGGCGGACCAGTTCCTGCAGGCACTGGTCCAGCGTCTGCATCCCATGTTGCTGACCGGTCTGGATCATCGAATTGATCTGGGCAATCTTGTTCTCGCGGATCAGGTTGCGAATGGCCGGGGTGCCGATCATGATCTCATGCGCCGCCACCCGGCTGCCGCCATCCTTGGTCTTGAGCAAGGTCTGGGAAATGACGGCACGCACGGATTCGGACAGCATGGAGCGCACCATCTCCTTCTCCCCGGCCGGGAACACGTCGACGATACGGTCTATGGTCTTGGCCGCCGAACTGGTGTGCAGGGTGCCAAATACCAGGTGGCCGGTTTCGGCCGCGGTCAGTGCCAGACGGATGGTTTCCAGATCGCGCAATTCGCCCACCAGGATCACATCCGGGTCCTCACGCAATGCAGAGCGCAAGGCATTGGAAAAACTGTGGGTCTGCAAGCCGACTTCACGTTGGTTGATCAGCGACTTCTTGCTGTCATGCACGAATTCGATCGGATCTTCCACCGTCAGGATATGCGAATAGTTGTTCTCGTTGACGAAATCCACCATGGCAGCCAAGGTGGTGGACTTACCGGAACCGGTCGGACCGGTCACCAGTACCAGACCGCGCGGGTAGCTGGAGATGTCCTGGAAAATCTTCGGGGCGCCCAGTTGCTCCAGCGTCAGCACCTTGGACGGAATCACGCGGAACACGGCACCCATGCCGCGGTTCTGTACAAAGGCATTCACCCGGAAACGGGCGATGCCTGGCAACTCGAAGGAAAAGTCGCACTCGAACTGGTCTTCGAAAATCTTGCGCTGATAGTCGTTCATGATGTCGTACACCATATCGTGTACATCATGATGATCCAGCGGCGGCAGGTTGATGCGCCGTACGTCACCGTGGACCCGGATCATCGGCGGCAGGCCGGCAGACAAGTGCAAGTCGGATGCCTTGTTCTTGACGGTAAAGGCCAAGAGCTCGGAAATTTCCATTTATAATTTCTCCACGATTGCCGGATAGCTGGCATGACGCCAAGGTATCTTACGATTGTAAGCGCAAGCTGTTGCAAAAGCATATCCGGACCGCCATCTGGATCCTGCCGCATCACCCGCCCCGTTGCGAAGGCAGCCTTGCGCGGTCACAAGGAAGAATATGAGCGAATCAGTCGTACAAGCCATTCAGGAAGTCCGCCAACGCATCCAGGCCGCCGAAGCTGCCGCCGGACGGCCGGACGGTAGTGTCCGCTTGCTGGCTGTCAGCAAGACCTTTCCCGCCGCCGCGGTACGCGAGGCGTATGCGGCCGGCCAGCGTGCCTTTGGCGAGAACTATGTGCAGGAGCTGCAAGGCAAGGCGGCGGAGTTGGCCGATCTGGCCATTGAGTGGCACTTCATCGGACCGCTGCAATCCAACAAGACCCGCATCATTGCCGAAACCGCCCACTGGGTGCACTCCATCGAACGCCTGAAGATTGCCCAGCGCCTGTCCGAGCAACGACCGACGCAGTTGCCGCCATTGCAGGTATGCGTGCAGGTGAATGTGTCTGGTGAAGACAGCAAAAGCGGCTGTGCACCTGAAGACGCCAGGGCGCTGGCCCATGCCGTGGCCGCGCTGCCCCAGCTGCAACTGCGTGGACTGATGTGCATTCCCGAGCCGACCGAAGATGCGAACAGACTGGCTGGCCAGTTTGCCCTGCTGCAGCGTTTGCAGGATGAATTGCGCGCAGACGGTCTCGCATTGGATACTGTATCCATGGGAATGTCGGCAGACATGGCACAAGCCATTGCCGCCGGCAGCACCATGGTTCGGGTTGGCACTGCCATTTTCGGTGCCCGCCACTATCATTCATAAAGCCAGCATCCGGACAGCCACGCTGGACGGGCGCTACATAAAGAGTCAAAGAGGAAAACAGGCAATGCAGATTACCTTCATCGGCGGCGGCAATATGGCCACGGCCATCATCGGCGGCTTGCACCAGCAAGGTGGCCACCGCATTCACGTGGTGGATCCCAATGCAGCCAAGCTGGCCGAGCTGGCACAAGATTTCGGCGTCAGCACATCGGCAGCCTTGCCGGAACAACTGTCGGCCGACGACATCGTGCTGCTGGCCGTCAAACCGCAGCAGCTGAAAGAAGTCTGCCTGGCACTGGCCCCGCGTCTGAATGGCGGCATGGTGCTGTCCATTGCCGCCGGCATCCGCTGCGACGCCATGGCGCGCTGGCTGGGCAGCGAACGCATTGTGCGCGTGATGCCCAATACCCCGGCCATGGTGGGCAAGGGGGTATCCGGCCTGTATGCCGGCAGCGGCGTCAGCACGGCCGACCGTGGCAATGCCGAAACCATCATGCAGGCAGCCGGCATCACGGTATGGCTGGACAAGGAAGAAGGCATCGACGACATTACCTGCGTGTCCGGTAGTGGCCCGGCCTATGTGTTCTACTTTATCGAAAGCATGATCGAGGCCGCCGAGCAGGCCGGTTTTGCCGCCGATGAAGCGCGCCGGCTGGTGCTGGCCACCTTTGATGGCGCGGTGGAACTGGCACGGCAGAGCCCGCTGCCGGTGGCCACCCTGCGTACCAATGTGATGTCCAAGGGGGGTACCACCGAGCGTGCCATTGCCCGTTTCGAGGCCGAAGGTGTCAAGGCGGCCATCATCGCCGGGGCCATGGATTGCCGTGAGCGCTCGATCGAAATGGGTCAACAACTCAGTCAGGATTAAAGCTTCATGTTTCTGGAAACCGTGCAATTTCTGATCAAGACCATCGCCGACCTGTTCGTGCTGGTGTTGCTGTTGCGTTTTTACCTGCAAGTGGCCAGAGCGCCCTTCAAGCACCCGCTGTGCCAGTTTGTCATGGCGGCGACCAATTTTGCCGTACTGCCACTGCGCAAGCTGGTGCCTTCGCTGCGAGGCTATGACAGCGCCACCATGCTGCTGGCCTGGCTGGTCAGCATGGTTTCCAGTCTTATCATCCTGGCACTCAATCCCATGTATTCGCTGGCGGCCCCGGAAACCTGGCTGGCCTTGTCGTTGCTGGCGTTGCTGGATGTATTCAAGCAGTCGCTGACCCTGCTGATGGGGGCGGTCATCGTGCAGGCGGTACTGAGCTGGGTGAATCCCTACAATGCGCTCAGCCCCATCATGGATGCGCTGACCCGCCCCTTCCTCAGGCCTTTCCGCCGCGCCACGGTCGGAGGGGTGGATTTATCGCCGCTGATTCTTTTCCTGATCATTCAGGTCATTCTGATGCTGCCGGTGCAGTTCCTGGAAAACAGCTTCTTGATGCAACTCAAGGTGGCGATGTAGTAAATGTGTTTATTTGTCATGCTCTGATTTATCAGAAATGATATAGAGTAATTTCCACAATGATCTGGAGAATCGTGATGAAGAAAATGCTGCTTGCTGCCCTGCTGCTGGGCACTGTTGCTGCTCCCGCCATGGCTAACCTGCAACTGGCACAAAAGAACAACTGCCTGTCCTGTCACGCCGTTGACCACAAGGTCGTAGGTCCGGCTTACAAAGATGTGGCCAAGAAATACGCTGGCGACAAGGGCGCTGAAGCCAAGCTGATCGCCAAGGTGAAGGCAGGTGGTTCCGGTGTATGGGGCCCGGTCCCGATGCCGCCGAACTCCCAAGTGAGCGACGCCGACATCAAGACTCTGGTGAAGTGGGTTCTGTCGCAGAAATAAGCGCAGATTCCTATCGCAAGGCGGCCTCGGCCGCCTTTTTCATGTGACAGGCTTGTTACCTGTCGTGAATGGCGCTATACCGATTGTCAGCAGCAGGGCAAGCCGAAGCAGCGGAATTGTTGTTGGCAGTTGCACAAATCCGATACCGTGGGTAATCTTCTTCGCCTGTCTGCCAACTCTCATGCTGGAAGCACCAAATTATGGCCAAGCTGACCGAACAAGATATTCTCAACTGGGAAGGCGATGATTACATGAACGCCGACCATCTTGAGTTCTTCAAAGACCGGTTGTTGCAGATGCAGCAGGAGTTGTTGATCAACGCCAATGCCACTGCCAACCATCTGCAAGAGCAGGAAGCGACTCCTGATCCTGCCGACCGTGCCACGCTGGAAGAGGAGTACGCGCTGGAACTGCGTACCCGCGACCGGGAGCGCAAGCTGCTGCAGAAGATCCAGGCTTCCATTCGCCAGATCGACGATGGCTCCTACGGCTATTGCGAAGATACCGGCGAACCCATTGGCCTGCGTCGTCTGATGGCCCGCCCGACGGCTACGCTGTCGGTAGAGGCTCAGGAGCGTCGTGAACGGATGAAGCGCCAGTACGCAGACTGAACTGCTGCAGCGTTCTGCCTGACAAAGCGTCATCGCCTTGCGATGGCGCTTTTTGTTTTTTTGTGCCGCATTGCCAAGTACATAAGGGCTTGTCGGCCTTGGCTGGTACAGGTATCTTGCTGCTATGCAAGGTAAAAACGAGATCAGCTAGGGACAAACATGCAACGCCAGACCGACGACGTAAGAATCAGCGAAATCAAAGAGTTACTGCCTCCAATTGCGCATCTGTACGAATTGCCAATTACCGAAACCGCTTCCGAAATCATCTATACCACGCGCAAAGACATTGCGGCGCTGCTGCGCGGTGAAGATGATCGCCTGCTGGTGGTCATCGGCCCCTGTTCGATTCACGACACCGACGCCGCCATCGAATATGCGCGCAAGCTCTCCACCTTGCGTAACAGCCTGGCCGGCGAGCTGGTGGTGGTGATGCGGGTCTACTTTGAAAAACCGCGTACTACCGTGGGCTGGAAGGGTCTGATCAACGACCCGCACCTGAACGAATCCTACGATATCAATACCGGTCTGCGCATGGCGCGCCGCCTGCTGCTGACGCTTAACGACATGGGCATTCCGGCTGCCACCGAATTCCTCGACATGATCACCCCGCAATATTTTGCCGACCTGATCAGCTGGGGGGCCATCGGTGCCCGTACCACGGAAAGCCAGGTCCACCGCGAACTGGCCTCTGGCCTGTCCTGCCCGGTGGGCTTCAAGAACGGTACTGACGGCAACCTGAAGATTGCCGTGGATGCCATCCGTTCCGCCAGTGTGCCGCATCATTTCCTGTCGGTGACCAAGACCGGTCATTCCGCGATTGTGGAAACCGGTGGTAACCCGGATTGCCATGTGATCCTGCGTGGTGGCAAAGAGCCCAACTATTCGGCCGATCATGTGCGCGCCGCCGCGGCCGAACTGGCTGCCGTGGGCCTGCCGCAAAAGCTGATGGTGGATTTCAGCCATGCCAACAGCCGTAAGGATTACCGTCGTCAGATGGAAGTGGCCGATGATGTGGCTGGCCAACTGGCTGCTGGCGACCAGCACATCTTCGGGGTGATGGTGGAGAGCCATCTGGCAGAAGGCCGCCAGGACCTGAAACCGGGCTGCGAGCTGAAATACGGTCAGAGCATTACCGATGCCTGTATCGGTTGGGATGACACCGAAAAGCTGCTGACGACGCTGGCCGACGCGGTGAAGGCCCGTCGTGCCAAGCTGGGTGTGGTTGGCGGCAAATAAGCGGTAACCACCGGAATAAAAAACGCTGCTCATGGCAGCGTTTTTTTATTGGCACCGCAATCAGCTCCCTTGCAGCACGGTTCCAGCAACTGCGTCTTCCGGCTCGGTGTGACGGCGCACGGCCCAGCACACCCCGCCCAGCAGCAGCACGATGGAGGCCAGTTCCAGTGGACGTGGCCAGCGTTGCAGCCAGATAAAGCCATACAGCAAGGCAAATACGGTCTCGAACACGATCAGTTGCCCGGAAAGGGTGGGCGGCAGGCGGCGTGCGGCGGCATACCACAGCGCATTGGCCAGCCAGGAACCGCCCAGCGCACAGCCGGTGGCGGCCCACCAGAACAGCTGCCATTGCCCGGGGCTGGCGGCGTGGCGGATCATGGGTAGCCCCATCCCCTTGCCCGCCAGCCATAGCAGAGCCCCCATGATGCCGGTGACCATGCCCAGCAGGCAGGACCACTCATGGCTGTCGAAACAGGGGCGGCGGCGCAGATAGCGGGCATTGCTGGCGGCAAACCAGCTCCAGCTGGCCAGTGCTCCCAGCGCGGCCAGTACCCCCAGCACGCGATCCAGCCAGGGCGTGCCCTGCTGCTGGCTGCCGGCAAAGGTATCGATATTGATGCAGACAATACCGGCCAGCACCATCAGCAGCGGCCAGGCCAGCTGGCGCAAGGACAGCGCGCCTTCATCCTTCAGGCCCAACAGGGTGATGGTGACCGGCAATACGCCGACAATCAGCGAGGCCGGCGCAATGCCGACCAGCTGGATGGCGGCCGCCAGCAGAATGAAATACAGCAGATTGCCCACCAGCGACAGGCGGGCCAGCATCACCATATCTTCGCGTTGCAGCTTGGCGCGCAGGCGACCTGCCAATGGCAGGGCCAGCAAGAGCGAAATCAGGCCGTAGAGGGTGAAGCGCACGGCGCTGAGCAGCCAGGGGCTGAACGCCGGCAACACTTGCGGCACCATCAGTACCAGTCCCCACATCGCACCGGCCATGCCGGCATAGCCCACACCACGTTTCATTCTTCCTGCTCCACACTTGCCTTGATCCGTACAAGGCTAAGCGGGGCTGCGCGGGCAGGCAAAGGATATCTCGGCATTGATGCATTCCCGTGAGGAATGGCTTGCCATGCCAACCCAGGTCTGGGTTAATGGGAAGGTATTGAAACAATGCTGATCAGGAATGGGAGCGCATGAGCCGCTATCTGAAAAACCTGCCGCCGCTGGAAAGTTTGATCCACTTCGAGGCCGTGCTGCGCAATGGCAGCTTTACCAAGGCAGCCACCGAACTGTGTGTGACACAAAGTGCGGTCAGCAAGCAGATCCGCACCCTGGAAGACTGGCTCAAGCTACCCTTATTCGAGCGTCTGGTGCGGGGGATCCAGCCGACACCGGCCGGTCTGGCCTTGCAGCGTGAAGTGGGCCCTATGCTGCAATCGCTGCTGCGCAGCGTGGTCAAGTTGCAGGCCGAGCACAACCGCCACACCCTGACGGTGAACTGCACGCACGCCGTGGCGCAGTTCTGGCTGTTTCCCCGGCTGGTGGCCTTCAGCCAGCAGTACCCCGACATCACCGTCAATATCCACGCCAGCAACAGCATGGACGAGGCCAGCGTGGCAGAGTACGACTTTGCCATCTTTTATGGCGATGGCCACTGGAGCTCGCTGGCCGCCGAGCCCTTGTTTCCGGAGGTGGTCTACCCGGTGTACAGCGCGCAGCTGGATTACCCGGAGATCACCCGGCCGGAAGAATTGGCGCAGCTGCCGCTGATTCAGCTGGATTCCTCCGCCTGGAACTGCATCAACTGGCATGACTGGTTCGGCCACTTCGAAATGGCTTATACCCCGCCGGAACGGGCGCCGATGTTCAATCAGGTGACGCTGGCCTTTAACGCCGTGCTGCAACGCATGGGCATCGGCCTGGGTTGGGCGTTCATGGCCGAGGATCTGCTGCAGCAAGGCGTGCTCAAGCGGCTGGGGCCGTTTGCCTTTGTCAGCGGCAAGGTGGATTTTCTGGTCCACCCGCGCCACAAATCACTGAGCGACAATGCCCGGCTGTTCAAAAGCTGGCTGCTGGATAGTGTCAATCAGGGGGCCACTGCTGCGCCAGCGCACTCACTGCCGCCAGGGTATTGAGATTGGGAAAAGTGTGGTCGAAGCGGACGGTGCTGTGTTGCAGGCCCGCCAGCCAGCCGCGGATGGAACGGCCCCCTGCATTGAGATAATCCTGCAGCAAGGGCAGCAGGCCGGCTTGCAGCGCCAGCAGGCTGGGGTGCCACTGCTCGCTGTCGCTGGCACTGACAGCTTGCCAACCCGGCAGTGCCGTCAGCAGCCGCGCGGTAAAGTCTGTCGGCAGACAGATGGCATCACAGGGCAGCATCAGCAGCCTGCTATCAGGTTCGGCCTGCATTCCAGCTAGCAAACCCGCCAGCGGGCCGGGATAGTCGGGTAGTGTGTCCGGTAACACCGGATGCCCGTAAGCAGCGTAAGCGTCCAGATGGCGGTTGGCGGAGATCAGGATTCGCGTTGGTGGCTGGCTTTGTGCCGCCAGCGCCTGCAGGGTGCGGGCTATCAGCGGCAGCCCCGCCAACTCCACCAGGCCCTTGTCTACCCCGCCCATGCGGCTGGCCTGGCCGCCGGCCAGAATCAGGGCGGTGTAGGCCATCACTGCCAGCGCCCGATGGCGTGCTGGTCGCTGGCCTTGGCTTCCACCCAGTGGGCAGAGCCATCACGCAGGATTTCCTTTTTCCAGAACGGGGCTTCGGTCTTGAGAAAGTCCATCAGGAATTCGGCGGCAGCAAAGGCATCCTTGCGATGGCTGCTGGCGGTGACCACCAGCACGATGGCTTCGCCCAGCGGCAAATGACCCACCCGGTGGATGATGGTGGCGGCCTGCAACTGCCAGCGCTGACGCGCCTGTTCGATGATGGTGTGCAGGGCTTTTTCCGTCATGCCGGGGTAATGCTCCAGCTGCAGCGCGGCGACATCCTGCCGGTCGCCATAGTCGCGGACCAGGCCGTTGAAGCTCACTACGGCACCGCAGGCCGGGTTGTGCGACAGCCTGTCGATTTCCACACCGCTGTCAAAGCGCTCTTGTTGTACTCGAACCGTAAAGGCCTGCATCTCAGCCCCCGGTCACGGGGGGGAAAATGGCGATTTCATCACCGTCGCCCAGTGCGGCATCCAGACGCACCAGTTCCTGATTGCGTGCCACCCGGAAGGCTTTGCCGGCGGCTAGTTCGCAACTCCAGTTGTCGCCGCGCTGACGCAATTCGGTCAGGAGCTCATCCACGCTGGCGGCATCGGTCTCCAGCTGTTCGCTGCCCATGCCGAAGCTGTCTTTCAGGCGGGCAAAATACAGGATATTGAGTTTCATGGTTTGTCTCCCGCTTGCTTGCTGTCCTTGCCATGCCCCAGCAGCATGATCCACAGATGAAAACCCAGTCCCAGCAATGGCACGGCGGCCAGCAGGATGACGAAGAACCATTCGAAGGGCGATAACAGATCGGTCATGACTGCAGTGTAAGCAATCACCGCGTGGTCGCCAATGCTGCTGATGGGGGAGATGGTGGCTTGTGCTTACGGCCGAGACAGACAAGAAAAAGCCCGCTGCAGCAGCGGGCTTGAAGGCAGAGCGGATGGCGCTTACTTGACGATTTGCGCCAGCTGGCCCTTCAGGTACAGATTGGCCATGGTGTCCAGGTTGATGGCCTTGATCTTGCTGGCCTGACCGCAGGCACCGAAGGCTTCGTAACGGGCGATGCAGATATCGCGCATGGCATCGGTGGAGGCCTTCAGGTATTTGCGCGGGTCGAATTCCTTCGGGTTCTGCGCCATGAAGCGGCGGATGGCACCGGTGGAGGCCAGACGCAGGTCGGTGTCGATATTCACCTTGCGCACGCCGTGCTTGATGCCTTCCACGATTTCTTCCACCGGCACGCCGTAGGTTTCGCCCAGGTCACCACCGAATTCGTTGATGATCTGCAGCCATTCCTGCGGTACCGAGGAGGAACCGTGCATCACCAGGTGGGTATTGGGGATGCGGGCGTGGATTTCCTTGATGCGGTCGATGCGCAGCACGTCGCCGGTAGGCTTCTTGCTGAACTTGTAAGCACCGTGGCTGGTGCCGATGGCGATGGCCAGGGCGTCCACGCCGGTATCCTTGACGAAGCGGGCGGCTTCTTCCGGGTCGGTCAAGAGCTGGCTGTGATCCAGTACGCCTTCGGCACCCACGCCATCTTCTTCGCCGGCCATGCCGGTTTCCAGGCTACCCAGGCAGCCGATTTCACCTTCCACCGACACGCCGCAGGCATGGGCGAAGTTCACCACGGTGCGGGTCACATCCACGTTGTAGTCGTAGTTGGCCGGGGTCTTGCCGTCGCTCTTGAGCGAACCGTCCATCATCACGGAAGAGAAACCCAGCTGGATGGAGCGCTGGCAGATGTCCGGGCTGGTGCCGTGGTCCTGGTGCATCACCACCGGGATATGCGGGAATTCTTCCACC
>JAFANL010000018.1 GCA_019232735.1 Aquitalea sp.
GATACTGCCGGCATCACTGCGGTACACCCCGCTGAGAATCTTCATCAGCGTGGATTTGCCGGCACCGTTCTCCCCCATCAGGGCGTGGATTTCACCGCCGGCGATGGCAAAGTCGACTTCTTCCAGCACCCGTACCGGGCCAAAAGCCTTGCTGATGCCCTGCATGACGACATTCATGATCGGGTCCTCAGAAAATCACGCCGGAATGCAGGATCACATTGGCATAGGGCGTACATTCGCCGGTACGGATGATCACCCTCGCCTGCTGGCAGCACTGCTTGAACTGTTCATGGCTGACAAAATCCAGCGCAATACCGTGCGCGGCCATGCCATCGGCCAAGGCCAGCACAGCAGGATTGTGACTGCGGCATTCTTCGGCAAACACCGCGCGTTCGCACTGAAAATCGGCCAGCACCGTGTCCAGCACGCGGGCAAAGCCCGGCTCGCCCAGCGCCAGGGCCAGATCGATGCACTCCACCCCCGGCGGAATCGGCAGACCACAGTCGGCAATCACCAGACTGTCGGTATGACCCATGCCGGCCAGTACACGAGCGATATCGCGGTTCAGATGTCCCAGCTTCTTCATGCTTGTTGATCCAGAAATTGTTGCAGGGCAGCCAGCGTGGGCATGCCTCCCTGTGCGCCGGGCCGGGTGACCGACAAGGCGGCCGCCGCATTGGCACGGCGCACCGCTTCGGCCAGCCCCAGCGCCCAGAATGCAGCCAGCGCGCCATTGAAGGTATCACCGGCACCGGTACTGTCTACGGCGCTTACCGGGAAACCGGCAATCTGCTGCAACTGACCTTGCGCATCGGCATAACTGGCCCCCTGGCTCCCCTGGGTCATCACGATGCCGGCCGGACGGCTGGCCAGCAAGGCTTGCCAGGGCTGCTGGCTATCCAGCGCCACGGCCAGTTCGTATTCATTGGGGGTCAGCAGGCTGGTTTGCTGCAGCAGGCTGGCCGGCAAGGCTTGTGCCGGGGCCGGATTCAGGATGAAGGGCTTGCCATGGCGCGCGGCCAGCATCGCAGCGTGCTCTACTGTCGCCAGCGGCACTTCCAGCTGCGCCAGTACCACATCGGCCGCAGCAAAAGCCGCTTCGGCATCGTCCAGCTGTGCGGGGGACACGGCATTATTGGCACCGGACACCACCATGATGGCATTGTCGCAACCCGCCAGGGTGATGCTGGCCATGCCGGTGGCTTCTTCCACCTGCCGCACCCAGCGAGTATCCACGCCTTCGGCCTGCAAGCCGGCCAGCAGTTGTGCGCCAAATGCATCCTTGCCCACACAGGCAATCAGGCTGACCTCTGCGCCCAGGCGAGCGGCGGCGACCGCCTGATTGGCGCCCTTGCCACCGGGATAGGTGGCAAAACGGTGGCCAAACAGGGTTTCGCCTTGACGGGGGAAGCTATCCGCCTCCACCACCAGATCCATATTGATGCTACCGATCAGCAATACTCGGCTCATGTCTTGTCTCTCTTCTAACCATGCTGGCAGCCGGGGGAAATGGCATCAGGGCGGACCTCCACCATCTCTTGGCCAGGCATGTTGTCATACTCAAAGCTAAAACGTACTCAGCAATTGGGTGAACTTATAGCAGAGCCAGCATGTCGGTGGAAGCACAATACGCAAAAAATGTAAGTTTTCAATTACATGGCGGCAGGAAAAAACCACACTCTGGTGCATGCCAGCCCGTATCCATGAGCAGCACCACACCAAAACGCACCATGACGGTGCCCTCAGCACAGATCTTGTAGTTGCAGCGCACAAATCCCCGACACCCGCTGCGACAAGCCTTTCCGCTGCCGCATGCTGCACCGCAATAGCCCGGGCACGGTCATGGAGACACCGACAAGTCCCCTGCGCCGACAGGCCGGCTGTGCTAAAATCAGCCAACACATTCATTTGATTATGAAAACACTCGTCACCGCTCTCCTGCTCTGTCTGCTGTCACTGCCCGCCCTGGCCGTGAATCGCCTGCTGCCGACCAACATCATGGCTGGCACCATCGCCAGCGTGGATGGCAACACCGTCACTTTCGTCAAAAGCGAAAGTTCGCTGTTGCGCGCGCTGGTGGCCGCACTGATCCCCACCGGGCAGAGCTACGCCACGGCACCGGGCCTGCGTATTTTCGATGGTGACAACCGCTTCCTGCTGACCGGCCAGCTCCCGACGCTGGTGGGGCAGACAGTGGGCATCACGCTGGACATGCAAGGCAATATCAACCGCATCTGGGTGCTGAGCGACGCTGAAATCGCGCTGTTGCAGCAACAACAGCAGTAAGGCCCCGCCCGATGAACAAGCTGGAATCCCTGTAGCAATGAAGAAGGTATACATCAAGACCTTCGGCTGCCAGATGAACGAATACGACTCTGACAAGATGGTCGACGTTCTGGGCGATGCCGAAGGCATGATCAAGACAGACAATCCGGAAGAAGCCGACGTCATCCTGTTCAACACCTGTAGCGTGCGGGAAAAGGCACAGGAAAAAGTGTTTTCCGATCTGGGCCGCATCCGTCCGCTGAAGGAAGCCCGTCCGGACCTGATCATCGGCGTTGGCGGCTGCGTGGCCAGCCAGGAAGGCGACACCATCGTCAAACGCGCACCTTATGTCGACGTGGTGTTCGGGCCGCAAACCCTGCACCGCCTGCCGGACATGATCCGTGCCCGCCAGCACAGTGGTGCCGCCCAGGTGGACATTTCCTTCCCGGAAATCGAAAAATTCGACCACATTCCGCCAGCCAAGGTAGATGGTGCCGCGGCCTTTGTCTCCATCATGGAAGGCTGCTCCAAGTACTGCTCCTTCTGCGTGGTGCCTTATACCCGTGGTGAAGAAGTATCCCGCCCCTTCGAAGATGTGCTGACCGAAATCGCCGGCCTGACCCAGCAAGGGGTGAAGGAAATCACCCTGCTGGGACAGAACGTCAATGCCTATCGCGGCCTGATGGCTGATGGCGAAATCGCCGACTTCGCCTTGCTGCTGGAATACGTGCACGAGATTCCGGGCGTGGAACGCCTGCGCTTTACCACCAGCCATCCGCGTGAATTCACCCAGCGCATCATCGATTGCTACGGCAAGCTGCCCAAGCTGGTTTCCCACCTGCATCTGCCGGTGCAAAGCGGTGCCGATCGTATTCTCACCGCCATGAAGCGCGGCTATACCGCACTGGAATACAAGTCCATCATCCGCAAGTTGCGCGCCCTGCGGCCGGATTTGTGCCTGTCCTCTGACTTCATTGTCGGCTTCCCCGGTGAAACCGAGGCCGACTTTGCGCAAACGCTGAAGCTGGTCAAGGACCTGGAGTTCGACTTCAGCTATGTTTTTATCTATAGCGCCCGCCCGGGTACGCCTGCGGCCAACCTGACCGACGACACCCCGCATGTGGAAAAGGTGCGCCGGCTGGAAGCGCTGAACGAAGTCATCGAGGCACGCGGCTTTGCCATCAACCAGAGCATGGTGGGCAGTGTGCAACGCGTACTGGTGGAGAATATCTCCAAGAAGGACCCCAACATGCTGGCTGCCCGTACCGCCAACAACCGGGTCGTCAACTTTGTTGGCCACCCGCGCCTGCTCAAGCAAATGGTGGACGTGGTGATTACCGAAGCCCGCCCGCACTCGCTGGCCGGGGAAATCCTGACCCACGAAACCCTGTAAACCGCCGAGGCCGCTACCCGTCATGTTCATCGTTTCCCTCAGTTATATCGCCCCGCTGGAAGAAATTGACGCCCAGCTGGAGCAGCATGTGCAATGGCTGAAACAGTGCTACAGCGACGGGCTGTTTCTTGCCTCTGGCCGCAAGGAACCGCGTACCGGCGGCATCATCCTGGCGCGTGGCGAGCGGCACGTGTTGCAGCAACGGCTGGCACAGGACCCGTTTGCACTGGCCGGGCTGGCGCGTTATGACATCACCGAATTCCATCCCAGCCTGACGGCCCCGGGGCTGGAAGCACTGAGCACAGCGCAGTCGGAGCAGCCGTTTTGAACACCAGCACCCTGCCCCAGCCGCGCCCGCTCAGCCGGCATGCCCGCCGAGTCTTGCTGCTCACCCTGCTTGCCCTGCCCCTTCTGTTACTGCTCAGCTGGCTGTGTGGCCAGCCGGGAAGTCATGGCAACTGGGGCAGCCGCTCGCTGCTATTGCTGATTGGGCCTGCAGCACTCAGCGCCACGGCGCTGCTCTATGCTGGCCTGTTATGGCTGCTGGACAAACTGCCGTCAGCCGGACTGCGCAACGGCCTGTTCATGCTGCTGACACTATTGGCCTGCGTATTGCTTGTGCTGGAAGCCAGCTTCTGGTTTGCCCTGCTGTTCAGTCACTGACACTTTGCCCGCAACGATGAATACCACACCTCTCAGTTTCAACCCGGTCGATAACGAAAGGCTGGCCCGCCTGTGCGGCCCGCTGGATGAAAACCTCAAGCAGATCGAAACCGGTCTGGATGTACTCATCCAGCGCCGTGGCGAGCACTTCAAGTGCAGCGGTGAACAGGCCGATCTGGCCGTCTACAGCCTGACCCGACTCTACCTGCTGGCGGAAAAACAGGACATCTCCATCGATGATGTACAACTGGAACTGGTGGAAGCCCGCCAGCACAACCAGGAGGCCGATGCAGATGCGCCGGTGCTGATCACCCGCCGTGGCGACCTGCGTGGCCGCACCCCGCGCCAGAGCGGCTATATCAAGGCCATCAGTCAGCACGACATCACCTTTGGCATTGGTCCGGCCGGTACAGGCAAGACCTATCTTGCCGTCGCCTGCGCGGTGGATGCCATGGAGCGCGATGCCATCAAGCGCATCGTCCTGGTGCGCCCGGCGGTGGAGGCGGGCGAGAAACTGGGCTTCCTGCCCGGTGATCTGGCACAGAAGGTAGACCCCTATCTGCGCCCGCTCTACGATGCCCTGTACGACCTGATGGGTTTCGACCGTGTCACCCGCCTGTTCGAGAAAAACCTGATCGAGATCGCACCGCTGGCCTATATGCGTGGCCGCACGCTGAACAACGCCTTCATCATTCTGGACGAGGCACAAAACACCACGCCGGAGCAGATGAAAATGTTCCTCACCCGCATCGGCTTTGGCTCGCGGGCAGTCATTACCGGCGACGTGACGCAAATCGACCTGCAGCGCCACCAGAAGAGCGGGCTGGTGGAAGTGGAAAAGATTCTGGGCCAGGTGCGCGGCATTCATTTCCACCATTTCCAGAGCGACGACGTGGTGCGCCACCCGCTGGTGCAGAAGATCGTCGATGCTTACGACCACTATCAATTGAAAACCGATGAAAAAAGCCAAGCGTAATCCCCTGCTGCAACGTCTTGCCGCCCGCCTGCAACTGACACTGGAAGACCGCAGCCAGGCCAGCAGACTGCCAGATGGCAAACTGATCCGCCGCTGCTGCCAGGCCGCCCTGCAAGCCGACGTGAAGCAGGCCCAGGTCAGCATCCTGCTGGTGGACAGTGCCGAGGGCCGCACCCTCAATCACACTTATCGCGGCAAGGACTACGCCACCAATGTGCTGTCCTTTGCCCTGAACGAGGGCGAGAACATTGCCGACCTGCCCCTGTTCGGCGATCTGGTACTGTGCACCGAGGTGGTGGAAAAAGAAGCTGCAGAGCAAGGCATAGACCTGCTGGCGCATTACGCCCACCTGCTGGTGCATGGCATGCTGCACCTGCAAGGCTTTGATCACGAGGATGACGAAGAAGCGGAAATCATGGAAGCGCTTGAAACTGTCATTCTTGCGAAGTTAGGATATCCCGACCCCTATCTAGAGGAAAAACACTAACCCCATGGAAGACCCCAGTAAACAAAAGCCCAGCTTGTTGGAACGCTTGTCCGCCATGCTCCTGCGCGAACCCGAAGACCGCGAGGAGCTGATTGCCCTGCTGCACTCGGCCTTTGATCGCAATCTGCTGGATGCCGAAGCGCTGGCGATGATTGAAGGCGTGCTGGAAGTGAGCGACCTGACCGCCCGCGACGTGATGATTCCGCGCAGCCAGATGGATGTCATCCGTATCGATGACCCCATCGAACGGCTGCTGCCGGATGTGCTGCGTACCGGTCACTCCCGCTTCCCGGTCATCGGCGACAACAAGGACGACGTGCTGGGCATTCTGCTGGCCAAGGATCTGCTGCATTACTTCCATGCACCCAAGACCTTCGATCTGCGCGCAACCCTGCGTCACAGCGTATTCGTGCCGGAATCCAAACCGCTTGACGTGTTGCTGCGTGAATTCCGCTCCAACCGCAACCACATGGCCATCGTGGTGGACGAATACGGTGGCGTGTCCGGGCTGGTCACCATCGAAGACGTGATCGAACAGATTGTCGGCGACATCGAAGACGAATACGACGACGAGGAAGACGACAACAATATCGTGCCGGTGCGCGACCAGCGCTACCGCGTCAATGCCCTGACTGAAGTAGCCGATTTCAACGAATACTTCGCCACCAGCTTCGACGATGACGATATCGATACCGTGGGCGGACTGGTGATCTCGCTGTGCGGACACCTGCCCAAGCGCGGCGAAACCATTGAATCCGGAGCCCTGCGCTTCACCATCCTGCGTGCCGACAGCCGCCGCCTGCAAACCCTGCTGGTGGAGCGCCTGCACGGCAATATCGTCGAAAGCAGCCTGGACTGACATGCGCACCCTGCTTGTGCTGATTGCCGCCGCCCTGGCCGGCGCACTGACCCTGTATGGCTTTGCGCCTTACCGGATATACGGATTGCTGCCGCTCTCGCTGGCGGCATTGGCACAACTGGTGCAGCGCAATCCTGGCCTCGCCTTTCGTACTGGCTATGTCTGGGGCGTCGCCGCCTACACCAGCAACTTCAACTGGATCTACAACAGCCTGCACGATATCGCCGGCCTGCCTGCCCTGCTGGCTGCGCCGCTGGTACTGCTGCTGCCCGCCTATCTGGCCATCTGGCCCGGGCTGGCCTGCTGGCTGACCATCCGTATCGACCGTCGCCTCTGGGTGCGCTACTTGCTGGCCTTCCCGGCACTGTGGGAGCTGGGTGAGTGGCTGCGCAGCTGGGTCATGACCGGCTTTCCCTGGGGAGCCGTCGGTTATTCACAAGTGACGGAAAGCCCGCTAGCCGGCTTCATCCCCGTGGGCGGGGTACATCTGGTCAGCTGGCTGGTGGCACTCAGCGCCGGCGCCTTGGTCTTGCTGGCCAATGGCCAGCGTCTGCCACGCGCACTTGCCGGTGTCGGACTGGTTCTGCTGTGGAGTGCCGGTTTCTGGCTGCAATCCATCAACTGGACCCAGCCGGTGGGCAAACCCTACCGCGTGGCGCTGGCTCAAGGGGATATCCCTCAAGCCATCAAGTGGGATCCGGCCACCTTCGAAGAAACGCTGACCATCTATTACAAACAGGTGGCCAGCACCCGTGCCGACCTGATGATCCTGCCGGAAACGGCCTTGCCAGTCTTTCTGGACGATCTGCCCTCCGGCTACCTCACCATGATGGCAGGGGATGCCCAGCGCAATAATATGGCGCTGGCCACCGGCATTCCGCGCCGTACCGATGACGGGCGCGGCTATCTGAATGCCGTGGTGGCACTGACTGACCCCAAACAGAGCTATTACGCCAAGGACCATCTGGTGCCTTTTGGCGAGTTCATTCCCCTGCCGGGGCTGATCAGCTGGATTTACCAGTACATGAACATGCCGCTGTCCGGCTTCAGCCGGGGTGGGGCCAAGCAGGCCCCGCTGCAACTGGCCGGGCACAAGGTCGCGTTCAATATCTGCTATGAAGACAGTTTTGGCGAAGAACTGATCGGACCGGCAGCGCAGGCTGGCATCCTTGCCAATGTCAGCAACCTGGCCTGGTTCGGCAAGAGTGTGGCCATGAGCCAGCATCTGCAATTGTCACAGACCAGGGCACTGGAAACCGGGCGCTTCATGCTGCGGGCCACCAATACCGGCATGACTGCCATCATCCGTCCGGATGGCGAGATTGCCAGCGTGGCTGCCCCCTTTACCCAGCAAGTGCTAGAGGGAATGGTGCAGGACTACCAAGGTCAGACGCCCTATATGCGCCTGGGCAACCAGCCGGTGATCATCGGCTGCATCAGCCTGCTACTGCTGGCGATGGCACTGGGTGAACACCAGCGTCGCCGCTTGCGCGCCGCAACGGCTGCCGCAGTCTGAAGCCAGACTGATACGGCCCACCGCTGAGCAGCGGCCGTCGCGTTCCATCCCCGCATAAAAAGACCCGGCTTGGCCGGGTCTTTTCACATCAACGACAAGCGCTATTGCGACTACGCGACTCACACGTGGAAACGTGCCACCAGTTTGCGCAAATCATCGGCCAGCACGTGCATGGCCTGAACTTCTGTCGACGTGCCTGCTGACTCATTGGCATTGTTGCTGGCGCTGTCGGCAATCAAGCCGATATGGCGGGCAATTTCATCACTGGCCATCCCCTGCTCCTGCAGGGCACGGGAAATCTCGTTGACCATCTGTACCACGCCGGTTGCACTGTTACGGATATGCGCAATGGCCTCGCCCCCTTGCACCGCCAGCTGCAAGCCGGTCTTCACCCGGTCCACCGCCTCTTCCATACAGCTACGCGACTGATCAGAACTGGCCTGCACCTCCTGGATCATGCCGGCAATTTCCTCGGTAGCCTGGGCCGTACGTTCGGACAATTTGCGCACCTCGTCAGCCACTACGGCAAAACCCCGCCCCATCTCACCGGCTCGAGCAGCCTCGATGGCGGCATTCAGCGCCAGCAGATTGGTCTGGTCGGCAATGTCCTTGATCACCTGCATGATGGTGGAAATGGTTTGTGTCTTGCCCACCAGATCGGTAATGGTGGTCGCCGCCTGATCGACTGACTCATTGATGCGGTGCATCTCGAGCACGGCACTGGCAATCACTTCGCCACCATCATGTGACAGTCGACCCGATTCCTGCGACAACTTGCGCGCATCCTCGGCATGACTGGAAATCTGCCGGGTACTGCTGGCCAGCTGGCCAATAGAGACCACCATGGCCGAGGCGGCTTCATTCTGGCTGACGGAACCCGCCACCACCGTATCGGCACGACGCGAGATGTCGGAACTCATTTGCGACAGCCGACCTGCCTCATCGGCAATTTCACATACCAGCTGCTTGAGCTGCTGCTGCATCTGGCCGACGGCAGCCATCACGCTGTGGCGATCCTCCAGCTGCAAGGGTACGCTGGTGTCCAGATGCCCATTGGCAATACGCTGTACCACCTGCATGGTTTCTCCCGGATCGGCACCCAGCTGGTTCATGATGCTCCGCATCAACCACAGGCCGGCAATCAGCAGCAAGGCCAGAATGCTGCCCACCTCAGCCAGCATCAGCCACAGCTGCTGCATGAAGGCTGCCTGAACATCATCCAGATAGATGCCGGTGCCAATAATCCAGTGCCAACGCGGGCTGGTCATCAAGTAGGAAACCTTGGGTTGCGGCTGGTCGAAGCCCGGCTTGTCCCACACGTACTCGGCAAAACCCTGACCACCGCCCTGGCTGACCGTCTGCTGGAACAACTGCCCCAGATCCACGCCCGTTGGAGTCTTCATGCCCTGGACGTTCTTGCCCAGCAACGCCGCCTTGGCACCATGAATGACATAATTCCAGTTCTGGTCGTACCCGAAGAAATACTCTTTCTTGTCGTAGTGGCTGTTCATCAGCGCTGCCGCCGCCATCTGTTTGGCCTGCGCCTCGCTCAGCTTGCCACTGGCTTCCAGCGCCTCGTAGCTGCTGACAATGCCCATGGCGCTTTCCACCAGATTGCGTGTCTTGTTCTGTCTGTCCAGTACCATGCTGCTACGCTGGTTGTACAAGGCCAGGCTACTGAGACAACAGATCAGCAGCGCCACCAGCAGCAGACCTGCGATCAGGCGGCTACGCAGCGTCATTCCCGTTTGTGTTTTCATGGATTTCTCTCTAGTCCCGTTGGCAGCATTTCTATCAAGCAACTGCTCTATTTATCAGTACAACATCATTTTACAAGTATGCCTAGAATGTTCTACAGGGGTTTACCCATGTGTTCATTTCAAATTAGTGTCGCATCTGTCAAATTTCACCCTGTATTTCATCAAATCCACTCATTTCCGCTGATCTCCATTTTCACATCGCCATAAAAAACCATGTTTTTAGTCAGGTCAAAATGATGCAAAGCACAACTTTCCAGCTCAGGGTCATCCATATTTCATGGTAGGCACAACAAACTGGGCAGTCGTTTTTTCCAGTCAGCCACTGATGATGGGCTTCATTCCGGTGTAAAAGCGCCCCCCTTCCGGGGCATGCATGTGGAGGTCGCCAAACAGCGAGGCTTTCCAGCCAGCAAGGCTGTGGAAGGTCATGGCCACGGGAGTCGGCACATTGACGCCCACCATACCCACCTGAACACGATGCGAGAATTCGCGTGCCGCCCCGTCGGAGCGGGTAAAGATGGCCCTACCATTGGCGTAGGGATGGGCATTGATCAGATGCACGGCGCGGTCAAAATCCGCTGCCTGCACCACCGATAATACCGGCCCGAAAATCTCTTCCTTGCAGAGGGTCACTCCGGTGTGACGTGATCAAACAGGCAGTGCCCGGTAAAAATCCATTTTCCAGGCCAGAGTGCTGATAGCTGCGACCGTTCAGCAATAATGTTGCGCCTTCTGCCACACCTTGATCCACGCAGCCCTTCACCTTGTCGCGGTGCTGGCGTGTCAGCAGTGGCCCCATTTCAGCTGCGGCATCGGCAACCGCGACCGAAATGGCCATGCAGCCTTCACCGGCGGAACCGTAGCCGGCTCCCATCAAATCACACCAGTGCCAGTTACTCGGTACGGACCGCGCATCCGGTGCTCAAATTGGCCGGACAATACGATCTGCTGGTGGTGGAGGACAATGTCTCCGGAGATTTCATGCATGGGCGCCAACCCACACTGGCCGTGATCGATGGACTATGTTGTGTCATCTATATCGACAGCTGTTCCAAGACCCTCTACCTGGACTGCGTGTGGGCATCTTGCCTGCCTGTCCGATAGCGTAGAAATTCCAGCGCTACAAAATGATGTCAGGTTTAACCACACCTGAACTGAATGAGCACGTGGTACTGAAAATGCTGGGAGAGGGCAGTGACCGCCGCCAGGTGGAAAAACCCGATCGCGGCTGGCCGAAGCACAGACCGCCACTCAGTTGCTGGATCTAGGCTAGGAGTTACTTACCCGGCCACATAAGGGCTTGCTCCTTTCGCCCAGACCATCACAAGAGATGGATACCCCGCAGCGGGCAGCACAGGCTCTGAAGCAAGACGTCTTGCTGTCTCCCGTCATCTATTTCGGCCAGATGAACATCTAGTCACAGTCAGCGTTTCAATATGACCTGCAGTCAGGCTGAGGCCTACGGCAGTTTCTCGAAACCCATAGCCAAGCCAATAACACCCAGCAGTGCTAGCATGGCTGTCAATCCAACCCGCCACAGGAGCAGTCATGCAACTCAGCCATTTATTTGTGCATCCGATGAAATCGGCCCGAGGCATCGCCTATAGCCGGGCCTATGCCAGCATGCAGGGACTGTTGCACGACCGTGAATGGTTGCTGGTAAGCCCCGAAGGCCGCTTCCTGACTGCGCGAGAGTTTCCGCGCATGTTATTGATCGAGATGGACTTGATCCCCGGTGGCATGCTGCTTAAGGCACCAGGGCAATCACCCATCATGGCCATGACCCAGGTCTATACCCGACCGGTTGCCACGGCCGTGTGGAAAGATGAGTTTGATGCCCTGCATGGTGATAGCCAGGTGGATGCATGGTTCAGCCAGTACATGGGAATTCCCTGCCAGCTGCTGTGGCTGGGCATGCAATCCCGGCGGCTGTTGAAAACAGCCAACACGCCCATGTCGTTTGCTGATGGCTATCCCTACCTGCTGGTCAATCAGGCATCGCTGGACGCCTTGAACCAGGAGCTGGCCAGCCCTGTCAGCCTGCAACACTTCAGACCCAACCTGGTCGTCAGTGGAGCCCTGCCCTATGAAGAAGATGACTGGCAGGTGATCCGTATCGGCGACATCCTGTTTGATGTGGCCAAACCCTGTACCCGCTGCCAGATGACCACGGCAGACCCACTCACCGGTACTTTTTCCAGTGATAACGAACCCATGCGGACCCTGATCCGAACCCGGCAACTGCCGGAAGGCGTCTGCTTTGGTATCAACCTGATTGCGCGCACGGAAGGTATTTTGCAGCAAGGGGGGCACATTGAGGTCGTGGAATCACGTTACACATTCTGAGCCATACCAGGCCTTGCGCCTGGTCGCTAGCGACTTGATCTGGCGGCAGAGGCGGAATCCGGATCTGCAACCAGAAATGAAAAAAGCCAGCTTGCGCTGGCTTTTTTCTCAACTTCGCTGATATTACTCAGCGGAGTCATCTACAACGGCTACGGCATCTTCAGCACGGTCCACCAGCTCTACCAGAGCCAGAGGGGCGTTGTCGCCCTTGCGGAAACCGTACTTCAGGATACGCACATAACCACCATTGCGGGCGGAGAAGCGCGGGCCGAGAACGTCGAAGAGTTTAACCACGATATCGCGGTCACGAGTGCGGTCAAACGCCAGACGACGGTTGGCGAGAGACGGCTTTTTGCCGAGCGTAATCAGCGGCTCGGCCACACGACGCAGTTCCTTGGCTTTCGGCAGCGTGGTCACGATAACTTCGTGCTTCAGCAGCGAATTCGCCATGTTGCGCAGCATCGCCAGACGATGGCTGGTCGTGCGGTTCAGTTTACGATTACTGTAACGATGACGCATTGTTAATGTCCTTTAGTCTCAAACTTACGGCTTTTCCAGACCAGCCGGAGGCCAATTCTCAAGCTTCATGCCGAGAGTCAGGCCCTTGGAAGCGAGAACTTCTTTGATCTCGTTCAGCGACTTGCGACCGAGGTTCGGAGTCTTCAGAAGCTCGGTTTCAGTACGCTGGATCAGATCGCCGATGTAATAAATGTTCTCAGCCTTCAGGCAGTTGGCCGAACGAACCGTCAGTTCAAGATCGTCTACCGGACGCAGCAGGATCGGATCGATCGGCGGCGCCTTTTCAACGACTTCTTCAACCGCTGTGCCTTGGAGGTCAGCAAAGATCGACAGCTGATCCATCAGAATACGTGCGGCATTGCGCACGGCCTGTTCCGGTTCGATGACGCCATTGGTCTCGATATCGAGAACAAGGCGGTCGAGGTCGGTACGCTGCTCAACACGGGCGCTTTCCACAGCAAAGCTCACACGGCGAACCGGCGAGAAGGAAGCGTCCAGTTGAATGGTACCGATGGAACGGTTTTCTTCATGAATGGAACGAACAGACACTGGCTGATAGCCACGGCCTTTTTCGATCTTGATCTCCATGTCGATTTTGCCACCGGCGGAGAGGTGAGCAATCACGTGTTCCGGATTGATCACTTCAACATCATGCGGCAACTCGATATCGCCAGCCAAGACAGCGCCTTCGCCTTCCTTTTTCAGGGTCAGCACGACACTGTCACGACCATGCAGCTTAAGCACTACGCCCTTGAGGTTGAGGAGGATGTCTACGACATCCTCACGCACGCCATCAAGTGCGGAATACTCATGCAAAACGCCAGCGATAGTCACTTCGGTAGGAGCAAAGCCCGGCATCGACGACAGCAGAATGCGGCGCAGCGAGTTTCCCAGAGTGTGGGCGTACCCACGCTCGAACGGCTCCATCGACACGCGTGCATGGGTCGCGGAGACCGGCTGCACGTCAATCAGACGAGGTTTCAAAAATTCCGAAGCGCTGTTTTGCATAGTCATTCCCTAAGAGCTAGCGATTACTTGGAGTAGAATTCCACAACGAGTTGTTCGTTGATATCGCTAGACAGTTCGGAACGTTCCGGAGCAGATTTGAAGACGCCTTCCATCTTCTTGGAGTCAACAGACACCCAGGAAGGGAAACCACCTTGCTCAGCCAGAGCCAGACCTTCTACGATACGGGCCTGTTTCTTGGCCTTTTCGCGGACAGACACAACGTCACCAGCTTTAACCTGGAAGGACGGAATGTTAACTACCTGGCCGTTCACAACGATAGCCTTGTGGCTTACCAGCTGACGTGCTTCTGCACGCGTGGAGCCAAAGCCCATGCGATATACAACGTTGTCCAGACGCGCTTCGAGCAGCTTCAGCAGGTTTTCACCAGTGGAGCCTTTACGACGAACAGCTTCCGCGAAGTAATTGCGGAACTGACGCTCGAGAACGCCATAGATACGGCGGATTTTCTGCTTTTCACGCAGTTGGACACCGTAGTCGGACAGACGACCCTTACGGGCGCCGTGTTGACCAGGCGGGGTGTCCAGTTTGCACTTGGAATCCAGTGCACGACGCGCGCTCTTCAGGAAAAGGTCGGTGCCTTCACGACGAGCGAGCTTACATTTCGGGCCGATATAACGTGCCATGTTCTCACACTCTCCGAATTAGATACGACGTTTTTTGGGCGGACGGCAACCGTTGTGCGGTACCGGCGTCACGTCGGAGATGCTGGTGATTTTGAAACCCAGCGCGTTGAGTGCGCGAACAGCGGATTCACGACCCGGACCCGGGCCCTTAATACGAACTTCGAGGTTCTTCACACCGTATTCTTGGGCAACTTTACCAGCGTGCTCTGCTGCTACCTGAGCAGCAAAGGGTGTACTCTTGCGCGAGCCCTTAAAACCAGCGCCGCCAGAGGTAGCCCAAGACAGTGCATTGCCTTGACGGTCGGTGATAGTGATGATGGTGTTGTTAAACGAAGCGTGCACGTGCACGATACCTTCGCTAACAGACTTGCGCACTTTTTTACGTACACGGACAGCTGTGTTTGCTTTAGCCATTTCTGTGTTCCTTTAGTTACTTCTTGCCGGCGATCGCCTTACGCGGTCCCTTGCGGGTACGAGCGTTAGTGCGAGTGCGCTGACCGCGGCACGGCAGGCCACGACGATGGCGCATGCCGCGATAGCAGCCCATGTCCATCAGACGTTTGATGCTCATGGTGATTTCACGACGCAGGTCACCTTCAACGGTGAACTTAGCCACTTCTTCACGCAGAGTTTCCATCTCAGCGTCAGTCAGATCCTTCACCTTGGTGGAGGGATTCACGCTGGCAGCAACACAAATTTGCTGGGCGCGAGTCTGACCGATGCCGAAAATTGCCTGCAGGCCGATAACGGCATGCGCATGATTGGGGATATTTACCCCTGCAATACGGGCCATACTCTTTCCTTAAGCCTTAAGACCTTGAAAAGTTTGCGATTGTAACACGCAAAGTCAGGTCTAACAAATGTTAGCCTTGCTTTTGCTTGTGACGCGGGTCCGTGCAGATCACGCGAACTACGCGATTGCGACGGATGATTTTGCAGTTACGGCAAATCTTCTTTACCGAAGGCTGTACTCGCATGTCAGTTCCTTTCGTTACTCTAAAAGAGCGAGTGCGTTATTTCGCACGGAACACGATACGGGCAGAGGCCAACCGAATGGAGCCAGGCTCCCCTCTTGGCCTTGTAAACAGCCAGGACACCGATGAAACCATCTGTGCCATTTCTGAATACGCCCAGTTACTACGTGTCCATTCTCAAGTTTGATCCAGCAGCAATGCACAGGCATCGCTGCTCGATCTCACCCTGCATCTGGATGATGTGATACCAAAGCCATATAACCCAGCGAGAACACGTGTGTCAGCGGGTAAGGGCATTGCCTTTGAAGTTAGCCTTCTTCAGCAAGCTCTCATACTGATGCGACAGTACGTAGGACTGAACCTGAGCCATGAAATCCATGGTCACCACCACGATAATCAGCAATGATGTGCCACCGAAGTAGAACGGTACATTCCACTTCAGGATGAGGAATTCCGGCAACAGACAAACCAGCGTAATGTAGATTGCGCCAATCAGTGTCAGCCGCAGAATGATCTTCTCGATATAACGTGAAGTCTGCTCACCTGGACGGATACCTGGGATGAAAGCACCACTCTTCTTCAGGTTATCTGCCGTCTCTTTCGGATTGAAAACGAGCGCGGTGTAGAAGTAACAGAAGAAAATGATGGCCGTTGCATACAGCAGCACATAGATCGGCTGACCCGGATGCAGCTTGTCAGCCACGCCCTTGAGCCAACCCAGGCTTTCATTGTTACCCAACCAACCAAGAATGGTGGCAGGGAACAGGATGATGCTGGATGCAAAAATCGGCGGAATCACCCCTGCCATGTTGAGCTTGAGCGGCATGTGCGTGCTCTGGCCCTGCATGACACGATTACCAACCTGACGCTTGGCATAGTTGACCAAGACCTTGCGCTGACCGCGTTCTGCGAACACGACAACATAGGTCATCACGGCAACACCGACAAACAGCACGATGGTAAACAGGATGGGCAGCGAGCCTTGACTGGTCAGCGTGAGCGTCTTGCCAATGGCAGCCGGAACACCCGATGCAATACCTGCACAGATGATCAGCGAGATACCGTTGCCGATACCACGCTCGGTAATCTGCTCACCCAGCCACATGAGGAACATGGTGCCGGTAACCAGGGTTACCACGGTTGTCAGGTAGAACTCCCACTGGGCAGTCACCACCAGGTTAGGCTGCTTAAACAGCATCACCGCAATACTGAAACTCTGGAAAGAGGCCAGCAGTACGGTTGCATAACGTGTGTACTGGGTTACCTTACGACGTCCCGCGTCGCCTTCCTTCTTCAGCTGCTTGAGACTCGGCAGAACCTCGGAAGCCAGCTGAAGAATGATGGAAGCAGAGATGTACGGCATGATGCCAAGGGCAAATACCGTAAATCTCGAGAGGGCACCGCCCGAGAACATGTTGAACATGTCGAGCAGGCCCGTCTGCGACGTGTGGAACAACTTCGCTAGCTCGGCAGGATTGATACCGGGCACCGGGATATGCGCCCCGACGCGGTAGACAATCAAGGCTCCGATCAAAAACATGATACGGCGCTTCAAATCACCAAATTTATTGGCATTTCCCACTAGAGAAGTATTCGACACGTAAGTGCGCCTTATTCAATACTGCCGCCGGCAGCTTCGATAGCAGCGCGAGCGCCGACAGTCGCTGCAATACCACGCAGCTTGACAGCACGCTCGATCTTGCCGGACAGGACGACCTTGGCTACCAGAGCCTGAGCGTCAACCAGACCAGCTTGCTTGAGTGCCAACAGATCGATTTCATCGACCGGCAGCAGGTTCAGTTCGGACAGGCGAACCTCTGCATTGAAGCGAGCCGTCAGCGACTTGAAGCCGCGCTTCGGCAAGCGACGTTGCAGCGGCATTTGACCGCCTTCAAAACCGACCTTGTGGAAACCACCGGCACGGCTCTTCTGACCCTTGTGACCACGGCCGGAAGTTTTGCCCAGGCCGCTACCAATGCCGCGACCTACACGACGCTTGGCATGCTTGGCGCCGGCACCGGGTTGAATGGTGTTCAGCAGCATCTCTTAGCCCTCGAATTTGAGCAGGTAGCTGATCTTGTTGATCATGCCACGGTTTTCAGGGGTATCGAGCACTTCCACAGTCTGGCGGATCTTTTTCAGACCCAGGCCACGGGCGCAAGCCTTGTGGGATTCCAGACGACCGATCAGGCTCTTTACCAGAGTTACCTTAACAGTGTTGGTGTTACTCATGATCAACCCCCAGGATTTCATCCACGGTCAGACCGCGCTTGGCGGCAACCTGGGAAGCAGTGCAGATCTTGTTCAGACCGTCCAGAGTTGCACGAACCACGTTGTACGGGTTGGTGGAACCATGGATTTTGGCCGAAACATTATGCACACCCATTGCGTCGAAGATCGCGCGCATCGGGCCACCGGCCTTCACACCGGTACCTTCTTTAGCCGGCTGGATGAACACGGTGGTAGCACCATGCTTGCCAGTTACGGTGTGGTGCAGCGTGCCATTACGCAGCGGGATCTTTACCAGATTGCGGCGGGCCTGTTCCATTGCCTTTTGTACGGCAACCGGAACTTCCTTGGAACGACCTTTGCCCATACCGATGCCGCCATCGCCATCACCAACGACGGTCAAGGCGGAGAAAGCCATAATACGGCCGCCCTTAACCACTTTGGTGACGCGGTTGACGCTGATCATCTTCTCGACCAGACCGTCGCCACGATCTTCCATTTCGTGCTTAGCCATTCTTCACTCCGAATTAGAATACGAGACCGTGTTCACGGGCTGCGTCTGCCACAGCCTTCATACGGCCATGGTATTTGAAACCGGAACGGTCAAATGCCACGGTCGAAATACCGGCTGCCTTGGCTTTTTCAGCGATGCGCTTACCGACTACGGCTGCAGCGGCCACATTGCCACCATTGGAAACGTCAGCGCGTACTTCGGCTTCCAAAGTGGAAGCGCTTGCCAGTACCTTGCTGCCAGTCTCATCAATGATCTGGGCATAAATGTGGCTGTTGGTGCGGTAAACAGTAAGACGCACCATCTTGAGCTCCGCAATCCGAGCACGGGTTTTACGTGCACGGCGGAGTCGAGCTTGTTTCTTGTCCATGTCAGTGCCTCTTTACTTCTTCTTGGTTTCTTTCAGAACCACAACTTCATCAGCGTAGCGAACGCCCTTGCCCTTGTAGGGTTCAGGGGAACGGTAAGCGCGGATTTCAGCAGCGATCTGGCCAACGAGTTGCTTGTCAGCACCCTTGATCAGGATCTCGGTCTGAGTCGGAGTCTCAGCCTTGATGCCAGCAGGCATCTGGTGAGCTACCGGGTGAGAGAAACCCAGAGACAGGTTCAGGGTGTCGCCTTGAGCCTGGGCACGATAGCCCACGCCGACCAGCTGCAGCTTCTTCTCGAAGCCTTTGGAAACACCAATCACCATATTATTCAGCAGGGCGCGCAGGGTACCAGACATGGCACGTGCGAACTTGCTGTCGTTTTTAGCCGCGAAAGTCAGTTCGTTGTTGTCGAACTTGATTTCAACGTCATTGCACAGAGCGGCGCTCAGGGAGCCCAGGGCACCCTTTACGGTCACTTCTGCAGCACCGAATTTCACTTCGACGCCAGCCGGGATGGCTACGGGATTCTTAGCTACGCGAGACATTTGACCCCCTTATGCCACGACGCAGAGCAGCTCACCGCCGATACCGGCAGCACGTGCTTTGCGATCGGTCATGATGCCCTTGGAAGTGGACAGAATTGCCACGCCCAGACCATTCATCACCTTCGGGATTTCGGTGGAGCCCTTGTACACGCGCAGGCCAGGACGGGAAACGCGGTCAATGCGTTCGATCACCGGACGGCCAGCGTAGTACTTGAGCTGGATATCGAGAACAGGCTTCTTGGCTTCGCCGGCAACGGCGAAATCTTCGATGTAGCCTTCTTCTTTCAGCACCTGTGCCAGCGCAACTTTCAGCTTGGAAGACGGCATAGCAACTGCCACCTTGGAAGCCATTTGGCCGTTACGGATGCGGGTCAACATATCGGAAATAGGATCGTGCATGCTCATTTATGTATCTCCTATTACCAGCTGGCCTTAACAACACCCGGGATTTCGCCCTTCATGGCGATTTCGCGGAGTTTGTTACGACCCAGACCAAATTTACGGAACACACCACGCGGACGACCGGTGATAGCGCAGCGACGACGCTGGCGAACCGGGGAAGCATTGCGCGGCAGCTGCTGCAGTTGCAGGCGGGCGGCAAAGCGTTCTTCTTCCGAGAGGCTTTGATTGTTGATGGTAGCGATGAGGGCTTCGCGCTTAGCGGCAAATTTTTCAGCCACCTTAACGCGCTTCTCTTCACGCTTGATCAGTGCAAGTTTTGCCATGTGCTTAACCCTTGAACGGGAACTTGAACGCAGCCAGCAGAGCGCGGGCCTCTTCGTCAGTCTTCGCCGTAGTGGTAACAGTAATGTTCATACCACGCAGAGCATCGATCTTGTCGTACTCGATTTCCGGGAAGATGATCTGTTCCTTGACACCCATGTTGTAGTTGCCGCGGCCGTCGAAAGACTTGGCGGAAACACCACGGAAGTCGCGAACACGCGGCAACGCGATGGTTACCAGGCGGTCCAGGAATTCGTACATGCGTTCGCGGCGCAGGGTAACCTTGCAACCAACAGGATAGTCATCACGAATCTTGAAGCCGGCGATGGATTTGCGAGCGGTAGTGACAACCGGCTTCTGGCCGGCGATCTTTTGCATGTCGCCCACAGCGAATTCCATTACCTTTTTATCGGCAACAGCTTCGCCAACACCCATGTTGACGGTGATCTTCTCGATGCGCGGTACTTCCATGATCGACTTGTAGCCGAACTGTTTCATCAGTTCCGGCACTACGCTGTCTTTGTAGAAATCGTAGAAACGTGCCATGTTTGCTTTTCCTTACGCGCCGATAACTTCGCCACTGGACTTGAACACGCGTACCTTGCGGCCGTCTTCAAGAGTCTTGAAGCCCACGCGGTCAGCCTTTTGGCTAGCCGGGTTGAAAATAGCGACGTTGGAAGCGTCAACAGGCATGATCTTTTCGACGATACCACCAGCAACACCACGTACCGGATTCGGCTTCTGGTGTTTTTTGGCAACATTCACGCCTTCAACAACCAGCTTCTCTTCCAGAACGCGCAGAACGGTGCCGCGTTTACCTTTGTCTTTACCGGTGATTACTACGACTTCATCACCTTTACGAATTTTGCGCATGCGACCTCCTTACAGCACTTCAGGAGCAAGCGACACGATCTTCATGAAACGCTCGGTACGCAGTTCACGCGTCACGGGTCCGAAGATACGAGTGCCAATCGGCTCAAGCTTGTTGTTGAGCAGAACGGCAGCATTGCTATCAAACTTGATCAACGAGCCGTCCGGACGACGCACGCCTTTGGCGGTGCGTACTACTACTGCGTTGTACACGTCGCCTTTTTTGACGCGACCGCGCGGAGCAGCATCCTTGATGCTCACCTTGATGATGTCGCCAACGCTTGCATAGCGACGCTTGGAACCGCCCAACACCTTGATGCACATAACGTGACGCGCACCGGTATTGTCAGCGACCTCAAGCATGGTCTGCATTTGGATCATTTGATGATTACCTTTCTAATCCAACTTTATCCGTCACTTTCACCTGCCGGTTTCTCGCATAAGAGCAAGACCAAACAGACGAAACGCCACAGTAAGCCTGTGGCGTGTCAAACGGCCAGTTTTGGACCCCGTAAGGGCGGAATTCCTATCCGACACGGATAAGAAGATGGCCATTATACAAGGGACTTTCGTCCCTTGCAAGTCTTATACCTGGCGAGATTTCTCGACCAGGGCAGTTACCACCCACGATTTGGTCTTCGAGAGGGGACGGGACTCGCTGATTACTACGATGTCACCGGCCTTGAACTCGTTGTTCTCGTCGTGTGCGTGGAACTTCTTGGAACGACGGATAATCTTGCCGTAGATCGGGTGCTTAACCTTGCGCTCGACCAGAACGGTAACAGTCTTATCCATCTTGTCGCTGACAACAGTACCGGTCAGCGTACGTACAACTTTGGTTTCGCTCATCTTAAACTGCCTTTTCTTTCAGAACGGTACGTACACGAGCGATATCGCGACGTACTTTCTTCAGTTCAGAGGTCTTGGCGAGTTGCTGAGTAGCGTGCTGCATGCGCAGGGCAAACTGGGCCTTCAGGAGGCTCAGCAGTTCCACTTTCAGCTCGTCAACAGTTTTGGCTTTCAGTTCGGACGCTTTCATTACTGACCTACCTGTCTAGTTACAAACACAGTGGCGATCGGCAACTTGGCTGCGGCCAGACGGAAAGCTTCACGAGCGAGTTCCTCGTTAACACCGTCCATTTCGTACAGCATCTTGCCAGGCTGGATTTCGGCCACGTAGTATTCCGGAGAACCCTTACCCCCACCCATACGGACTTCAGCAGGCTTGGAAGTGATCGGTTTGTCCGGGAAAATACGGATCCAGATACGACCGCCACGCTTGATGTGACGAGTCATGGCACGACGGGCCGCTTCGATCTGACGCGCGGTCAGACGACCACGACCAACTGCCTTCAGACCGAAATCACCAAAGCTCACCTTGTTGCCACGGGTAGCGATACCAGTGTTGCGGCCTTTATGCTGTTTACGGTACTTGAGTCTAGTTGGCTGCAGCATTGCGCGGGCCCTTTCTCGTTTTCTTCTCGGTCGCAACCGGAGCCGGTGCTACTTGACCCGGCTTCAGCTCACCTTTGTAAACCCATACCTTGATGCCGATGATACCGTAGGTAGTCTTGGCTTCAGAGGTAGCGTAGTCAACATCGGCACGCAGGGTATGCAGCGGCACACGGCCTTCGCGATACCATTCGCTACGAGCAATATCAATACCGTTCAGACGGCCGGAGGACATGATCTTGATGCCCTGTGCGCCCATGCGCATGGCGTTCTGCATGGAACGCTTCATGGCACGGCGGAACATCACACGCTTTTCCAGCTGCGAAGCGATACCGTCGGCGATGATTTGCGCGTCCAGTTCCGGCTTGCGAACTTCTTCGATATTCACGTGAACCGGCACACCCAGACGGGCTTGCAGTTCGCGCTTCAGAACTTCGATGTCCTCACCTTTTTTACCGATCACAACACCCGGACGGGCACTGTGAATGGTAATGCGTGCCGACTTGGCCGGACGCTCGATGGTGACACGACCAACAGCCGCATGACCCAGGCGCTTCTTCAGGTATTCGCGGACTTCCAGGTCTTGCATCAGCATTTCCGGGAAGTTCTTCGAGTTGGCGAACCACTTGGAAGACCAGTTTTTGTTAACGGCAAGACGGAATCCCGTCGGATGAATCTTCTGACCCATTTCTTACCCCTTAATTGCCAACGGTCAACGAGATGTGGCAGGTCTGCTTTTCGATGCGATTGCCACGACCCTTAGCACGGGCAGTGAAACGCTTCAGGCTAGCGCCCTTGTCAACAAAGATGCTGGTGACACGCAGGGTGTCAATGTCAGCGCCTTCGTTGTGCTCGGCGTTAGCGATTGCAGATTCCAGCACTTTCTTCACAATAACCGCGCCCTTCTTCGGGGAGAAGGCCAGGATATTCAAAGCCTGACCAACGGATTGACCGCGGATCAGATCGGCCACCAGGCGGCACTTTTGTGCCGACAGGCGGACGCTTTTCAGATTTGCAGATACTCTCATCGCTTCACCTTATCTCTTCTTCGCCTTCTTATCGGCCGCGTGGCCTTTGAAGGTACGAGTCAGCGAGAATTCGCCCAGTTTATGACCGACCATGTTTTCGGAAACATAAACAGGCACATGGGTGCGACCGTTGTGAACCGCGATGGTCAAACCAATGAAATCCGGCAGGACGGTCGAACGACGCGACCAGGTCTTGATCGGACGTTTGTCATTGGTTGCACGCGCCGCGTCGACCTTCTTCAGAAGGTGCAGATCAACGAACGGGCCTTTTTTCTGCGAACGTGCCATTGTCAATTACCCTTTAGTGGAATAGCGGCGGCGTACGATCATATTGTCGGTACGCTTGTTGCGACGGGTACGGAAGCCCTTAGTCGGCGTGCCCCATGGGCTAACCGGCACACGGCCTTCACCAGTACGACCTTCACCACCACCATGCGGGTGATCAATCGGGTTCATCGCAGTACCGCGAACGGTCGGACGAATACCACGCCAGCGGCTAGCACCAGCCTTACCCAGCTTGCGCAGGGAATGCTCTTCGTTGCTAACTTCGCCAACAGTGGCACGGCAGTCAACATGCACCAGGCGAATTTCGCCGGAACGCAGACGCAACTGAGCGTAGACGCCTTCGCGGGCCAGCAGCATGGCGGAACCGCCAGCCGAACGGACCATTTGAGCACCCTTGCCAGGTTGCAGCTCTACGCAGTGGATAGTGGTACCCACCGGGATGTTGCGGATCGGCAAAGCGTTACCAGCCTTGATCGGAGCCTCGGCACCGGACAGCAGAACTGCACCAGCTTTTACACCGCGCGGGGCGATGATGTAGCGGCGTTCGCCATCGGCGTAGCACAACAGGGCGATATGGGCAGTGCGGTTCGGATCGTATTCGATGCGTTCCACTTTTGCCGGGATGCCATCCTTGTTGCGACGGAAGTCGATCAGACGGTAGTGCTTCTTGTGACCACCACCCATATGACGGGTAGTAATGTGGCCATTATTGTTACGACCGGCAGTGGCAGTTTTTTTCTCTACCAGAGCGGCGTGCGGAGCGCCTTTGTGCAGATCAGGGTGAACCACCTTGACAACAGCACGACGACCCGCGGAAGTCGGTTTTACTTTAACGATAGGCATGCTCTATCTCCTTACTCCGCAGCGGCCGGGGTGGCGGTCAGATCAATTTCCTGACCCTGAACCAGGCTAACGTAGGCCTTTTTCCAGTCTTTACGACGGCCAAAGGTACGGCCAAAGCGCTTAACTTTGCCCTTTACGTTAACAGTGGATACGCCTTCAACTTTTACGTTGAACAGCATTTCAACTGCAGCCTTGATCTCCGGCTTGGTAGCATCGGTAGCAACACGGAAAACAACTTGCTGATGCTTCTCAGCAACCATGGTGCTCTTTTCGGAAACAACCGGGGCCAGAATTACTTGCAACAGACGTTCTTGATTCATGCCCACTGCTCCTCCAGATGCTGCACCGCCTCACGGGTGATGACGATCTTCTTGAAACGCAGCAGGCTGTACGGGTCAGCTTGTTGAGCTTCGATCACCAGCACGTTCGGCAGATTGCGCGAAGACAGATAGAGGTTTTCGTCCAGTTCACGGGTAATGAACAGAGCCTGCTCCAGACCCATGGACTTAACCACACCTACGAATTCCTTGGTTTTCGGCGATTCAACCGACAGCGAATCGACCACGATCAGACGCTCGTCGCGAACCAGCTGGGACAGGATAGCTGCCATACCAGCGCGGAACATCTTGCGGTTAACCTTCTGAGAGAAATTCTCGTCCGGGCTGTTCGGGAAAGCACGACCACCACCACGACGGTTCGGAGTGGAAGTCATACCGGCACGTGCGTTACCAGTACCCTTCTGCTTGAACGGCTTCTTGGTGGAGTGGTTTACTTCGGCACGAGTCAGCTGAGCACGGTTACCGCTGCGAGCATTCGCCAGGAATGCGGTCACAACCTGATGAACCAGCGCTTCGTTGTATTCGCGACCGAACAGAGTCTCGGATGCCTGCAGGCTGCCAGCAGCCTGACCTTGGCTATTGATTACTTTCAATTCCATCACGCACCTGCCTTCACGCTAGGACGAACGACAACATCGCCGTTCTTGGCACCAGGAACGGCACCCTTAACCAGAAGCAGCTGACGCTCGGCGTCAACACGAACAACTTCCAGGCACTGAACAGTGCTCTTGACGTTGCCGTACTGACCAGCCATGCGCTTACCCGGGAAAATACGACCCGGATCTTGTGCCTGACCGATAGAACCCGGCGTGTTATGCGAACGGGAGTTACCGTGCGAAGCGCGGTTGGAAGAGAAGTTGTGACGCTTAATCACACCGGAGAAACCCTTACCCTTGGAGGTACCGGTTACATCAACCAGTTGACCTACGGTGAAGATTTCAACGGACAGTGCATCACCCGGCTTCAGGGAGGAGAGAGCTTCTGCGGACAGAACGAATTCGTTCAGACCCAGACCTGCTTCAACGCCAGCCTTGGCAAAGTGACCAGCAGCCGCCTTATTAACGCGGCTAGCTTTACGGGCACCGAAAGTAACTTGAACGGCAGTGTAGCCGTCAACTTCGGCAGTTTTGATTTGCGTGACGCGGTTAGCAGACATGTCCAGCACAGTTACCGGGATGGATGCACCATCTTCGGCAAAAATGCGGGTCATGCCGACTTTGCGACCGACAAGACCTAAACTCATGTTTATATCCTTTTGCAGGCGCCGATTACGATTGACCGGCATAAAAAACAAAAGCGGACTCGCAAAATTGCGAGTCCGCTAATGTATCACAGGAAATTCAGCAATCGCAAGCACTTAGCTGACGATTGCCTGGTTTCTTGCAATTACTGCAGCTTGATTTCCACATCCACACCGGCCGGCAGGTCGAGCTTCATCAGAGCATCAACAGTCTTGTCGGTCGGATCTACGATGTCCATCAGACGCAGGTGAGTGCGGATTTCCAGCTGGTCGCGGGAAGTCTTGTTCACGTGCGGGGAACGCAGTACGTTGAAACGCTCGATTTTGGTCGGCAGCGGAACCGGGCCCTTAACAACAGCACCGGTACGCTTGGCGGTTTCAACGATTTCCTGGGCGGAACGATCGATCAGGTTGTAATCGAAGGCCTTCAGGCGGATGCGGATCTTCTGGCTTTGCATATTATCTGCTCCGATTAGGCGATGATTTTGGCAACAACACCGGCGCCAACAGTACGGCCGCCTTCGCGGATGGCGAAACGCAGACCTTCTTCCATAGCGATCGGAGCGATCAGCTCTACGGTGATTTCCACGTTGTCACCCGGCATTACCATTTCCACGCCTTCGGCTAGGCTTACAGCACCGGTCACGTCGGTAGTACGGAAGTAGAACTGCGGACGGTAGTTAGCGAAGAACGGGGTGTGACGACCGCCTTCATCCTTGCTCAGCACGTATACCGATGCGCCGAACTTGGTGTGCGGGGTGATGGTGCCCGGC
>JAFANL010000025.1 GCA_019232735.1 Aquitalea sp.
GCACCAACGGCAAAGCGCTCGGCAAACTGGCGGGCCACTGCCAGTGCTTCTTCATCAGAGGCGATGCGATGCGCCGTTTGCTGTACCGGCGCGGCCTGTTTGATTGCAGTCATAGGGTTAGTTCCACTGATGGCGCGCCGGAAATGCGCCGTTAAGTTCGTAATTGCCGATGGCATGCAGCTTCCAGCGCACCGGGTCGTGCAAGGTGTGGACACGGGCATTGCGCCAATGGCGATCCAGGGCATGCGCCGCACGGCTTGCGGCGGAGCCGGCCAGTTCCAGCAGTTTTTCCGAGGCTTCCACGGCAATGTCGGTGGTCAGTACCTTGGCGCGGGCCACGGCAATGGAGGCCGCTGCACTGGTCTGATCGGTGATCTCCCCTTGCAACAGGCGGTCGATCAGCTGCGCCGCTTCATCCAGCACGGCGGTGGCAGCATGCAGGTCGATATGCAAGCGTCCCACGGCATGGATGATGTAAGGGTCGTCAGCCGCGCGGGCAAGGCCGGAATCCAGCCATGGCCGGGCATGCTCACGCACAAAGCGCACGGCATCCGCCACCGCCGCCTCGGCAATGCCGGCATCAATGGAAGCCTGGATCAGTTGCGAGATCGGCCCGGTCAGATTGGCACGATCGGCCAACTGCCATACCGGCAGGATCAGCCCCTCGTCCACCACCACCTTGTCAAAGCGCACGCTGCCACTGGCCGTGGTGCGTTGGCCAAAAGAAGACCAGTCATCAATGACCTCCACGCCCGCTGCCAGCCTGGGCACCAGCACCTGCACCGCCTGACCGTCCTCATTGCGGGCGCGGGTGGGAATCCAGTCGGCAAACAGGGC
The DNA here is from genome assembly GCA_019232735.1 of Aquitalea sp. Lineage (GTDB taxonomy): Bacteria > Pseudomonadota > Gammaproteobacteria > Burkholderiales > Chromobacteriaceae > Aquitalea. Next base: position 838 of record JAFANL010000025.1, read on the forward strand.
GCCGGTGGAATAAAAACGCTGACCGCTGAGCTGCAGTTGCTCACCCACCCGCTCCAGACGGGTGCTGAGTTGCAGCATGGCTTGCTTGCCCTTTTCCGGCCCGGCATTACCCAGGCGGCGGCCGGAAAGCACTTCGCCGTAGATGAAACGCTTTTGCTTGTCGCTACCCAACTGGCGGAATACCTCCAGGATGGCGAAATGGTTTTGCGGAATCTGCCCCAGTGACGGGTCTGCCGCGCACAGGATGCGGAACACCTGCGATACCGTGTGCCACGACACCCCGGCACCCCCATATTCACGCGGGACGGTGATACCACCCAGGCCGCTGGCCGAATAGCGGGCCAGCTCTGCCCATGGTAGGCGGCGCTGTCGGTCACGCTCGGCGGCTTCCAGTGCGAACTCTTCGGCCAGATCACGGGCAACGGCGATGGCTTCTGCATCACTGCGGATCAAGGCCACCTCCGGAAATGCTTGTTGGCTCATGTGTGCTTTCAGTTTTCTAACGACGTTTATTGAGACGGCGGGCCAGCTGATCGCCAGCGGTCTGTACCAGGCTGACCAATAGCACCAGCCCCGCCAGCACCGACACCATCACCTGGGTGTCGAAGCGCTGATAGCCATAACGGATGGCCACATCCCCCAGCCCCCCGGCCCCTACGGCACCGGCCATGGCGGAGGAACCGATCATGGACACCAGGGTGATGGTGAGTCCGGATACGATGCCGGGCAGTGCCTCGGGCAGCAGCACTTGCCACAACACATCGCGGCGGCGTCCGCCCATGGCCTGCACCGCTTCGATCAGGCCCTTGTCCACTTCGCGCAGGCTGACTTCGGCAATGCGGGCAAAAAACGGGATGCCCGCCACCGATAGCGGCACCACGGCCGCCCAGACGCCAATGGTGGTGCCCACCACCAGGCGGGTGAATGGCAACAGCACCACCAACAAGATGATGAAAGGCACCGAACGGAAAATGTTCACCACCCAGCCCAGCAGACGATTGAACCAGGGACGTGGATAGAGATCGCCCGGGCCGGTACTGACCAGCAACAAGGCCAGGATCAGCCCCAGCAGTGCCGAGACCAGCGCCGATACGCTGACCATCTGCAAGGTTTGCCAGGCGGCTTTGAGATAAAGGTCGAGATCATCAGGCATGATGGAGAAAGCCCAGAATGTGGATTTGTTGTTCGGAGATATCCAGCTGGCGGGCCAGTTGTGCCAGTTTGCTCTGCGCCTGCGGGGCGCAGGCCACCACCAGCCGGCCTTGCAGCCGGCCCTGGATGCGCTCCACCCCGCCATGCAGCAAGCGGGTAGAAGGGCCCAGTGCAGATACCAGCGGCCCCAGGGCGGGTTCGCGGCCATTGCGGCCATCCAGTCGCACATCCAGCAGTAATTCGTCCTGCGCCGTGGCGGGCTGGGCATGCAGCCGGCTTTGCACATCCGCCGGCAAGTCATGCGCCAGCGGCGCAAGCAGAGCCCGGGTGGCAGCGGCCTGCGGGGCGCCAAACACCTGCCACACCTCGCCCAGTTCCACCAGGTGCCCGGCTTCCAGCACGGCCACCCGGTCGCAGATTTCGCGGATGACCGCCATTTCGTGGGTGATCAGCACAATGGTGACGCCCAACTGACGATTGATATCGCGCAGCAAGGCCAGAATGGACTGCGTGGTTTCCGGATCCAGCGCCGACGTGGCTTCATCGCACAGCATCAATTCCGGCTGGTGCACCAGGGCGCGGGCAATGCCTACCCGCTGTTTCTGGCCGCCGGACAGCTGTGCCGGATAGACATCCTCCTTGCCGCTCAGGCCCACCAGTTCCAGCAACGGGGCCACGCGACTGCGGATCTGCGCTGCATCGACACCGGCAATCTTCAACGGCAGGCCAATGTTTTCGGCCACCGTGCGCGAGGACAACAAATTGAAATGCTGGAAAATCATGCCGATGCGACGGCGGGCGATCGCCAGTTCGCGCTCGTTCAGTCCGGCCAGATCCTGCCCGTCCACCAACACCCGGCCCTGATCCGGCGCTTCCAGTCGATTGATGGTCCGCAGCAAGGTGGACTTGCCGGCACCGGAGCGGCCGATGATGCCGAAGATCTCGCCCTTGCGAATGCCCAGATTGATGCCCTTGAGCGCCTGCACGGCCGCCCCGCCATGACCGTAGTGGCGCACGACATCAATGAATTCCACTTGTTCTGCAGCAGTCACCGGCAGCACGTTTTCACTCTGCCACCACTGCGCCTTTTTCTGTGTCAGGCCCTGGTCGACCAATGCATTCATGGCGACCTCCTTCAATGGCGCGGTGCAAGTGGCCGGGAGTCGGCGGCTTGCGAAACAGGAGCCGGCGCATGACGAAGCCCGCTGGCGAGCAGCCCGGCGCAGGCCCCGGACAAGGGCGCAGTCAGCAAGAACATTGGCAAAACGGAATCAAACATGAATATCTCCAGAATAAAGCCGGTGGGGCCTTTCTGGAGCAGAGGTTAATGGCAGCAGGCAAATATCCAAACCGAATTTTCCGGTTTTATATTTCAATTATTGATATAAGGCAGCGCACTGCTTATTCAAAAACAAGATGGCAATAGCAAAATAAAATGAATAGCGCAGCGCTGCTGCCAGTATGTAATTCCCACCACCACGCTTGTGAAAATAGTGGATTTATTTATCACTATTTCTTGCTTAGTTTTATTCCGGCATCGCTCATAGAATTTCCAGCAGTGCATTACTGCCCCACTGCCATTCACACCAAGGATAATCATGAGTCTGGATATTTTCTGGTTTCTCCCTACCTCCGGGGATACACGCTATCTGGGACAGTCCAGTTCGGGACGCGGTGTCAGCAACGACTATCTGCGCCAGATTGCTGTCGCTGCCGACGAGCTGGGCTACGACGGTATTCTGATTCCTACCGGCAGCGGCTGCCTGGACCCCTGGGTGACCGCAGCCACGCTGGCACCAGTGACCAAACGACTGAAACTGCTGCTTGCCCTGCGTACCGCGCTGACCAAGCCTGCTGCCGCTGCGCGCATGGCCGCCACGCTGGATCAGGCCACCAAGGGCCGTTTGCTGCTGAATGTGGTTGCGGGTGGGGATGCAGCGGAACTGGCCGGCGACGGCATTTTCCTCGATCACGATGAGCGTTACGAAGAAGCCAGCGAGTTCCTGCACATCTGGAAAGCCCTGCTGCAGGGGGAGACCGTCAATTTCGCCGGCAAGTATCACACGGTGGAAAATGCGAAAAATTTTTTCGAACCGGTACAGCGCCCCTACCCTGGCCTGTATTTCGGTGGTTCCTCCACCGCGGCGCACGAGCTGGCCGGCGAGCATGTGGATGCCTATCTGAGCTGGGGTGAACCGCCAGCGGCCGTGGCCGAGAAGATTGCCGACGTGAAGGCGCGGGCCGCCCGCCATGGGCGCACGGTACGTTTTGGTGTCCGCTTGCATGTCATCGTGCGGGAAACCACCGCGGCCGCCTGGGCCGCTGCCGATGCCCTGATCAGCCATCTGGACGACGAACTGATCAGCAAGGTGCAATCGCGCCTGGCCAGCATGGACTCGGAGGGCCAGCGCCGCATGGCCGCACTGCATGGCGGCAAGCGCGAGCAACTGGAGATCAGTCCCAATTTGTGGGCCGGTGTCGGTCTGGTGCGCGGGGGGGCCGGCACGGCCCTGGTGGGTGATCCGCAAACCGTGGCGGCAAGGCTGAAGGAATATGCCGAGCTGGGCGTGGACAGCTTTGTCCTCTCCGGCTACCCGCATCTGGAAGAAGCCTACCGCTTTGCCGAACTGGTCTTCCCGCTGCTGCCAGGCAAGCAATGGGTGTATGGCGCGGATCAGGTACAAACCGGTGGCCCATTCGACGCCAGTACCGTGGCAAGCACCAAGGAGCCCGCATGAACATTATCGACATGCGCTGCCGCCCGGCCTATCTGCACGATTTTTTTGGCGCCACGCCCGGCAATGCCGCATTCGAGGCGGCACGCTGGCTTAACCGCCGGGTAGGTTCGCGCGAGGACAGTCATTTCACCCGCT
>JAFANL010000083.1 GCA_019232735.1 Aquitalea sp.
CCCAGCGCCAGTTGCAGTTGCTGCAATTGCTTCAGGGTGCGCTGCCCACCCTTGCGTGAGTAGAGCGGGATAAAGAACTCCAGGGCATAACGCAGCTTTTTTGCCCGCTTGCGCAAATCATGCTTTTGCTCCGGACTCAGCCGCTTCCATTGCCGTGCCAGCCGTATCAGTCCCCGCCAACGCCGGTTCAAGGCATGACGGACAAAACGACGCAGCTTGAGCGCTGACCCTGCTGCCGATGGTTGCAGTCGCAACAACAGCAGTAATAGCAGGACCGCATAGCGGGGGGAGATGAGAGCGGCGTGCGCTGCCTGGTGGCTTTGTTCGCGCCGGACAAGCATGGCACTGCGCAGCGAGGTCAGATTGTCCGCCGGCTGCAGGCCAGCCCCGGCAGCAGGCAGGGTTTCCGCCAGAAATACATCGACATCGCGCAATTGCCCCAGGCACTGGCTCAGCCATTGCAACTCCGGCTTGATACGGCGCCATGCCCGGTCTGGCAGCATGGAAGCAAAGACCACCTGCAGGGCGCGCAGGCGATGCAGTGCCACCCGAGCCTGGTGGGTGAACTCCCTGTCGCGATCAGCCAGCACACCAGCCACATTACCCTGCAGATGGCACAAGACCTCCTGCAGCAACACCCACCAAGCCTGTGTCGTACTCATCTGCCGCGACACGATGGGCGGTACCGCCCGGACAGGCACGCTGGCTGCGATACCGGCAGCCTGGACACAAGCCCCGGCCGCGCCAGCGGGCAGAACCGGCTGCAAGGGCAGGGCACGGGCCAGCTCTAGCACCAGGGCAAACAGGCTCTCGTGATGGCCGTGCAGCAGCGTGATCTGTACCTGGTTAAGCTTGCCGGACCACGGCTTTCCCTTGACGACCCCCTGTTCCAGGCAGACTTGCAGCCGATTGCCCAGACCATCGTCAAGCAGCCAGCACTGGCACTGGCTGCGAATGGTGAACAGCGGTTCCAGTGCCGTAGCCAGGTCGGGCCGGAGCAGCAAGCGCCGGACCTTGCCGCTGCTGATCCGGTCCAGCGCCAAGGCCTGTTCCGCAACGGTAATGCGCTGCGCCGACTGCATCAGCGCGGGATGTACACGGCCCGGCCATTGCACGATCTGCTGCCATTGATCTGCCTGCTGCTGCAGACACAAACTCAGGCCCCGCTGATACAGCGCCTGCGACGGGGTGTCGTAATACACGCGGACCTGGGTAAAGGAAGGAGCGGCACCCTGTGCCAGCCTGCCCAGCAAGCGGCGAAAAGCCACATTGCTACGGGGTGCGAGCTGCAACGTCAGTGTGGATTCCAGATCCATGATGGCGACCTCACCGTGCGTGGAAAACCGATGTCCTGCATGACCTCTGTCCAGATGCTAGCACCAGCCGGCATCCGGATGCCTGCATGCCCGCCCCGCCGCCGTGATTCACATCAAACAGCGAAGCGGCGCCGGTATTCTGCCGGTGTACATTGCAGTTCACGCTGGAACAGGCGGCGGAAGCTGGCGGCATCGGCATACCCTACCCGGCCGATGATTTCGTCCAGCGACAGCTCACTGCTTTCCAGCAGGCGGCGTGCAGCCTGCAAGCGCAACTGTTGCAGATAGCGTAGCGGCGGCTGGCCCAGTACCTGCTGAAAACGTCGCATCACCGTGCGCTCGCTGGCGCCCACGCTGTCGGCCAGCGCGTCCAGCCGATAGGGTTGGGTCAATTGTTCTTGCAACCATTGCTGGCAACGCAACACCAGCTCATCACCATGACCGGCAAAACTCTGCATGGATACATATGGTGCCTGGCTGACACGGTTCAGATCGGCCAGCATCAGCCGCGAGCAGGACAGCGCCAACTCCACCCCGGCCTCCTGCCGGATCAGTCGCAAGGCCAGATCGATATAGGATGTGGTGGCGCCACCACACCAGATGCCCTCCGACTCGCTGCAGGTGGCATAGTCCTGCAACCGCACGCGCGGGTAGCGCTGGCGAAACCAGTGCTGCAGCCACCAGCTCACCGTGGCCTCACGGCCATCCAGCAAGCCATGTTCCGCCAGCAAGGGGACGCCCGTGCAAAAAGACAGCACCCGGCGGCCTTCGCCATGCAGACGGGCAGCCAGTGCGCCCACCTCTTTTTCTGCGGCCAGCCGGGTCTGGAAATCGCTCAGCCGCTGATAGCTGACTGGCGGCAGCACCAGCGTCCCGGCGTCATGGGCCAGGCTCACATCCCCCTCGGGGCTCAGCATCAGCTCGGATGCGGTCCGCACCGGCTGGCCATCCAGGCTGAACACACCCCAGTGGAAAGGCTGCAGCCATGCCTTGCGCCGGGCGATCTGGTTGGCAAAGTGCAGCAGATCAATGAAACCGGTCACGCTGCCGGCATAGCAGCCGTCCAGCAGCAACACTCGAAGCTGATGCATGATATTGGCAATATCGACATGAATATTGTCAATATTGCCACTGCGGGCGGGCTGGTGCCACTGCTAGACTGCTGGCAGCCTGTCGCTGGCGACCCTGTGCCAGCGCAATCAACCATTCCACGCAGCACACCCGATCAAGACACACGGCATATAGCCGGGCAAGATCGGGGGCTGCCCGACCAGGAAATCAGCATGCATATCGACGAAGTCTGCCATAGTGTTGCCCCCGTAAGCGGCGAGCAGGGCCGGTTCAGCGCCCGGGTGGACGATAGCTGGGGACAGGGCCGCACCTTGTTTGGCGGGGTACAGGCGCTGTTGGCGGTACGTGCCATGCGCGTGGCCATGCCGGCCCTGCCGCCCTTGTGGTCCTTGCACACCACCTTTATCGCACCGGTGGCACCGGGGCAGGTCATGCTGAACGTGGAGCTGCTGCGCCAGGGCCGCTCTGCGGTACAGCTGGCAGCACGACTGATGGCGGGCGATCAGGTGGCGGCCATGTTTGTGGCGGCCTTCGGTGCCTCGCGCGACTCGGCGCTCTCGGTCACGCCAACAGTGAAACCGCTGGCCCCAGGTGTGGAAGGCGGGCCGGAATTGCCATTCATGCCCGGCATGTCGCCGGAATTCACCCGCCATTACGCCTATCGCTGGGTGGAAGGCGGCCTGCCCTTCAGCGGCCATTCACAGCCTGCCAATCGCATCCTGCTGCGTCAGCGCGACGCCGGCCTGATGGGCGAAGAGCAGATCGTGGCCATGGCCGATGCCATCCCGCCGGTTGCCCTGTCCATGGTGCAGGGTCATGCGCCGGCCAGCACCCTCAGCTGGGCGCTGGAATTTGTCCATCATGGCGCAGCGGTGTCCAGTGAAGGCTGGTGGCGCATGGATGCCAGCCTGGCTGCGGCACGGGATGGCTATTCCAATCAGGATGCACACCTGCACGGGCCGGATGGCGAGCTGGTGGCCCTGTCGCGTCAGGTGGTGGCTGTTTTCGCCTGAGCTGCCCCGCAGCCAGGCGAGCGCCCGATGCGGAACAAAGCCGGATTACGCTCAGAACGTGTGGTCGCGAATCACCTTGCTCACCACCTGCAAGGCCCCCTCCAGCGCCTCGGGCTCAACCGAGCCCAGGGCCAGACGCAGCGCATGCGGCACATGGTCGCTGCAGGCAAATGGCTGGGCACTGGAAACGGCTATTTTCTGCTTGAGCAGCGCAGAGACGATCTGCTCGG
>JAFANL010000143.1 GCA_019232735.1 Aquitalea sp.
GCACCAAAGAAGATTTTCAGGCGGCCGCGCTTGGCGGCCAGTTCTTCCTGTTTCAATTCATCCAGCAGGGCATCGGGATCGGGGCGGGTATCCGTCATGTTCAGTCCATCGTTGCGTATGGCGGTACAGCACAATGCCCTGCCGGTCGGGGCAGGGCGGTAAGGGGTGGCTCCGGCTTGGCCGGAGCCACTGCTCAAGCTGGAGCCGGGCTTACTTCACCGCATCCAGCGCCAGGTTCAGCTCCAGCACATTGACGCGGGGTTCACCCAGCAGGCCAAAGGTTTCGCCGATGATGTGATCATCCACCAGCTGATGCAAACGTGCCACAGGAATACCGCGTGCGGTAGCGACCCTATCCATCTGGTAGTAGGCGGCAGCCAGCGAGATTTCCGGGTCCAGCCCACTGGCCGAGGCAGTGACCAGATCAACCGGTACCGTGGCAGTCTGGGTCGGGTGTGCCTTGCGCAGCTGTTCCAGATTACCTTTCACGGCGGCCAGTTGTGCCGGGTTGGTCGGGCCCAGGTTGGAGCCGCCGGAACCCAGCCCGTTATAAGCTTGCGGGCTGGTGGCTGACGGGCGGCCCCAGAAGTAGCGCATGCCGCTGAAGTTCTGGCCGATCAGGTGGGAGCCGATGATCTGGCCATTCTTTTCAATCAGGCTGCCATTGGCCTGGTGCGGAAACAGCGCCTGGGCCAGTGCCGTGGTCAGCAGCGGGTAGGCCAGGCCGGTCAGCAGCGACAGGGCGGCAAACAGTACCAGGGCAGGTCTCAGAATCTTGGTCATGATGGATATCCTTGTTCGTGGCGGCCGGTTCACACCAGTCCGGCGCTGCCCAGCAGCATGTCGATCAGCTTGATGCCGGCAAAGGGCAGCAGCAGGCCGCCCAGGCCGTAGACCAGCAGGTTGCCGCGCAGCAGTTCTGCAGCACTCTTGGCATGGTATTTCACCCCTTTGAGCGCCAGCGGAATCAGGAACACGATGATCAGTGCATTGAAAATGACGGCGGACATGATGGCCGAGGCCGGGCTGTTCAGACCCATCACGTTCAGCGCATTCAGCTGCGGATAGGTGCTGGCGAAGGCGGCCGGAATGATGGCGAAATACTTGGCCACGTCGTTGGCAATGGAGAAGGTGGTGAGCGAACCGCGCGTCATCAGCATCTGCTTGCCGATTTCCACGATCTCGATCAGCTTGGTGGGGTTGGAATCCAGATCCACCATATTGCCGGCCTCTTTCGCCGCCTGGGTGCCGGTGTTCATGGCGACGGCCACATCGGCCTGGGCCAGTGCCGGAGCATCATTGGTACCGTCGCCGGTCATGGCTACCAGCTTGCCTTCAGCCTGATGACTGCGGATCAGCTTGAGCTTGGCCTCCGGGGTGGCTTCGGCCAGGAAGTCATCCACGCCGGCTTCGGCGGCGATGGCCGCGGCGGTCAGCGGGTTGTCACCCGTGATCATGACGGTCTTGATGCCCATCTGGCGCAGTTCGGCAAAGCGCTCCTTGATGCCGCCCTTGACGATGTCCTTCAGCTCGATCACGCCCAGCGCGCGCTTGCCTTCGGCTACCAGCAGCGGGGTGGAGCCACGGCGTGCCACTTCGTCAGCGCTCTTGCCCAGCGCTTCCGGGAACTCGCCGCCTTGTTCAGCGATATGGCGACGGATGGCGTCGATGGCACCCTTGCGGATTTCCCGGCCATCGTAGTCGATGCCGCTCATGCGGGTTTGTGCGGTAAACGGGATGAAGGTGGCTTCGTGGCTGGCCAGTTCGCGTTCGCGCAGGGCGAATTTCTGCTTGGCCAATACCACGATGGAACGGCCTTCCGGTGTTTCATCGGCCAGGGACGCCAGCTGGGCGGCATCGGCCAGTTGTTGTTCGCTGACGCCCGGTGCCGGGATGAACAGCGAGGCCTGACGGTTACCCAGGGTGATGGTGCCGGTCTTGTCCAGCAGCAGCACGTCCACGTCGCCAGCGGCTTCCACGGCACGACCGGAGGTGGCAATCACATTGGCCCCCATCATGCGGCTCATGCCGGCCACGCCAATGGCGGACAGCAGGCCGCCGATGGTGGTGGGAATCAGGCACACCAAGAGTGCCACCAGGGTGGTGATGCTGATGGGCGATCCGGCTTTGGCTGCATCCACGCTGAACAGCGAGTAGGGCAGCAGGGTAACGGTGACGATCAGGAATACGATGGTCAGGGCCACCAGCAGGATGGTGAGGGCGATCTCGTTGGGGGTTTTCTGGCGCTTGGCACCTTCCACCATGGCAATCATGCGGTCGAGGAAGGTCTCACCCGGATTGGCGGTGATCTTGACCACAATCCAGTCCGACAGCACCCGGGTGCCGCCGGTGACCGAGGAAAAGTCGCCGCCGGATTCGCGGATCACCGGGGCGGATTCACCGGTAATGGCAGATTCATCCACCGAGGCCACGCCATCCATTACTTCGCCATCCACCGGGATCACATCACCGGCTTCCACCAGTACGATGTCACCCTTTTTCAGGCTGTGGCCATCCACAATGGTGACGCCGGCATCACGTCGCGGGGCAGACAGCTTCTTGGCCACCACATTCTTCTTGGCCGAGCGCAGACTGGCGGCTTGCGCCTTGCTGCGGCCCTCGGCCAGCGCCTCGGCAAAGTTGGCAAACAGCACGGTAAACCACAGCCACAGGGCAATGGCCAGGATGAAGCCGGGTGCGGCCTCGCCCTTGCCGGCCAGTGATTGCAACCACAGGGCGGTGGTGAGGATGCTGCCCACATACACCACGAACATCACCGGATTGCGCCATTGGGTGCGGGGCGACAGTTTCTTGAAAGAATCGATGATGGCCGGCTTGAGCAGGGCAGGGTCAAACATGCCCTTGCCCGACTTGCCGTGTTGACTACCCGTGTTGCCGGCAGTGGCCGACACATGAGAAAGATTGCGATCGTTCATTTTCGTTTTCCTTGCTCCTGATTCCGTCTTGACGGCCAGGATTAATGTCCGCTCAGCATTTGCAGTTGTTCAACGACGGGTCCCAGCGCCAGCGCGGGTACGTAGTTGAGTGCCCCTACCAGCAATACCGTGCCGATCAGCAGCACCACGAACAGCGGGCCGTGGGTGGGCAGGGTGCCGCTGTTGACAGCCAGACGCTTCTTGGCCGACAGCGAACCGGCAATGGCCAGGATGGGCACAATCATCAGGAAGCGGCCAAAGAACATGGCGATGGCGGTCATGATGTTGTAGAAGGGCGTGTTGGCGGACAGGCCGGCAAAGGCGCTGCCATTGTTGTTGGCGGCAGAGGTGAAGGCATAGAGGATTTCACTGAAGCCATGCGCACCCGGATTGGCAATCCCGGCCTTGCCCGGATCGACACTGACGGCAATCGCAGTCAGCACCAGCACCAGCACGGGCGTTACCAGAATGGTGATGGCCGTCATCTTCATTTCATAGGTTTCGATCTTCTTGCCCAGATATTCCGGGGTGCGGCCCACCATCAGGCCGGCAATGAAGACCGCCAGGATGGCAAAGATCAGCATGCCGTAAAGACCGGAGCCCACGCCGCCGAACACCACTTCACCCAGTTGCATCAGGAAGGTGGGCACCAGGCCGCCAAGCGGGGTCAGCGAATCATGCATGGCATTGACTGCGCCGCAGGAGGCCGAGGTGGTGACGACGGTAAACAGCGCCGTGTCGATGATGCCAAAGCGGCTTTCCTTGCCTTCCATATTGCCGCCGGCCTGCAGGCTGCTGGCGTGCTGGTCTACGCCCATGGCGCTCAGCTGCGGAATGCCGGCTTGTTCGGCACCGGTTTCCACCACCACGGCAGAAACGAACATCAGCAGCATGGCAGCAATGATGGCCCAGCCCTGACGGCGGTCACCCACCATGCGGCCAAACACGAAGCACAGCGCAGCCGGAATCAGGAAGATGGCCAGATCCTGCAGGAAGTTGGCCAGCGGGGTTGGGTTTTCGTAGGGATGGGCCGAGTTGGCGTTGAAGAAACCGCCACCATTGGTGCCCAGCATCTTGATGGCCTCCTGCGAAGCAACCGGCCCCATGGGCAGCGTCTGTTGCCGGGTGCTGGCATCCACCATCACCGGCTTGCCGTCCTTGCCATTGACCGGATTACCCTTGGCATCCAGCTTGGCCTGCTGGAAATGGCTCACTTCCACCGTGGTGGCTGTCTGGTAGGGCAGCAGGTTCTGAATCACGCCCTGTTGGGTAAAGGCCAGCGCCAGCACCAGCGACAGCGGTGCCAGCACATACAGGGTAAAGCGGGTGACATCGACCCAGAAATTACCGATTCTGGCCGAGCTGTGACGGGCAAAGCCGCGGATCAGGGCGATGACGACTGCAGCGCCGGTGGCGGCCGACAGGAAGTTCTGTACGGTCAGACCCAGCATCTGGGTCAGATAGCTCATGGTGCTTTCACCGCTATAGCCTTGCCAGTTGGTATTGGTGACAAAGGAAATGGCGGTATTGAAAGAAGAGTCGGGCGAAACGGCAGCCATGGCCTGCGGATTGAAGGGCAGCATGCCTTGCAGCCGTTGCAGAGCATAGACGGCCAGCACCCCCAGCAGGTTGAACAGCAGCAGGGCGACGGCATAGCCGCGCCAGCCCATGTCCTCATCCTGGCGGATGCCGGCCAGCCGGTAGATCAGCCGTTCCAGTGGTGCGACGAAACGGACCAGTCCAGGGTTTTCGCCCTGCATGATGCGGGTGATCCAGCCGGCAAGTGGCCAGGCCAGTGCCAGCAGGACAAACAGAAACAGACCGAGTTGAAGAAAAGCGGCGGTGTTCATGTCAGAAGTTCTCCGGTTTGAACAGGGCGTAGAGCAGGTAGGCCAGCAGGCCCAGCGCCAGCAAGGCGCTGATCAGATAAAACAGGTTCATGGTTGCTTGCCCTCCGCGCGCTGGCAAATCCGGACAAAGGCCAGTGTCAGAGCGGCAAAGCCCAGAATCAGCCCCAGATAGACCAAATCCATTTTGCATTTCCTTAGGTGGACGTTATGTGCCACTCAAAGGTACGAAATCGGGTGTCAAAAACCTGATAAAAAGCGGAAAGGGGAGATAAAGAAACTATAAAAACGGCAGCTCAAGCGCGGTAAATGCGGCTTTGTTGGCGGTATGCGGGGATTTCAGGCGACAGAAAAGACTGGAAGCGCCATGAGACTGGCGCTTTGGTGGGGGGAGTGAAAAATCGTGGGCTAGAACAAATCGTCTTCGCTGCGTTCTGCCATGAAGCGGGCATCATCACGGTCATGGGCACGCTGGCGGACCTTCTGCTGCCGGCAACGTTCGGTATCACTCAGCTGTGGCTTGGCCACGGCGTACAGGAAACTTTCATGCTGATCACGTGCCTGCTTGCGGCGGACACTGAGAGGAATACGGGAAATCATCCTTGCACCTCCTGATTGGGTACTTCACATGCGGTCGGTTGTGCCAACCATTAAAACTTGACTGTATTTCAAACATTTGTAAAGTCTGAAACGTCGCGCAATACGCAAAATGTTGTGTGTTTGCCGCGACAGTACGCACCCCGTATGGTTATTTTTAGCAGATTTGCTGCTGGATTGCCGCTCCCGGAGCACCGGATTGGTAGAATAGATTTTTATCGAATATCGATTAAATCAAACAATCTAGTTGGTTATATGCTGACTGCAGTAGGATAGCGCCAGAACTTAGTGTGGAGCTGTCATGGAGTTGGGATATGCAGTAGCCGGCCTGGTGGTGGGCTTCATTGTCGGATTGACCGGAGTGGGTGGCGGGTCCCTGATGACCCCGATCTTGCTGTGGTTTGGTATTGCACCCTCCACCGCGGTGGGAACGGACCTGCTGTATGCGGCGCTGACCAAGGCGGGGGGCGTTTTCATCCATCACAAGCAAAAGCATGTGGACTGGAAGCTGACAGCCTGGCTGGCCGCCGGTAGCGTCCCGGCCTCCTTGCTGACGCTGGGCTTGCTGTCCTGGCTGCATCTGTCCAGTCATGTGCTGGATTCCGTATTCAAACTGGTGCTGGGCGTGGCGTTGTTGCTGACTGCCGGCTCCATCCTGCTCAAGCCGAAACTGATCAGGCTGATCAATCCCAATGGTCATGCGCCGGCAGAATTTGTCCTGAAGCCGGTGCCCACCGTACTGATCGGTGTGGGCCTGGGGGTACTGGTCACCCTGAGTTCGATTGGTGCCGGTGCCCTGGGCACGCTGGCCTTGTTCCTGCTGTATCCGGCCTTGCCGACTACCCGACTGGTGGGGACGGAAATCGCCCACGCGGTTCCGCTGACACTGGTGGCAGGGCTTGGTCACGCCAGCATGGGCAACCTGAATTACCTCTTGCTGCTGAACTTGTTGATGGGCTCGCTGCCTGGGATCTGGCTGGGCAGCAAACTGACCCGCACCTTGACCGATGCCTGGCTGCGTCCGGCCCTGGCCGTGATGCTGGCGATCGTGGGTGCCAAGCTGGTGATGTAAGGCGCTTGCTAGCCCCTAAGTATAAAGAGCCGCGTTTGCGGCTCTTTTTCATTCCTCATCGGCGGAGAGACCCTGACAAAAAATGAGCCCCAACCTAGTGGATGGGGCTCCAGCTTGCACCTTCGCTCAGGTGACCGTCAGTCCGGATGGCACTTGCCTGTCCAGGCTGACCGTCATGCCCCTGCCTGCGATGACAGGGCAAGGGCCTGCTGATTATCTGATTGCACCCTGCGCGCAGCCAGCAGAAAAGTATGTATTTTTGTGACGGCGGGCGGGGGCTGGCGCTATGATGCATCACAACATGACGTTAACGTAAGGAATGCAGCCTTGGAAAAGTCCTACCCCCTCATCGACCGCCAGACCATCACCATGCGCTGGGGTGATATGGATGCCGTCGGCCATCTCAACAATACCTATTATTTCCGCTATCTGGAGCAGATTCGTTTGAATTGGCTGGAGTCCCTGGGGCATGGCATCAACCCGCAAAGTACCGGCCCGGTGCTGGCCAGTACATCCTGCACTTTTCGCAAGCAACTGACCTATCCTGCCACGGTGGAAATCACGATCGAGCTGGAAAAGCTGGGGCGTAGCAGCTTGCAGTTACGCCATCACTTTTACCGCCAGGGTGATCCGCACACCGTGCATGCCTATGCCGATGTGACCCTGGTATGGGTGGATTACCAGGCCGGCGTGCCGGTGGCGATTCCCGATGATATCCGCCAGGCCATCGAACAGGCGGTTGCCGGGCAGGCTGGATAAGCCAGCATGGCGGTGTTGTCGGTCTTGGGCTTGCAATGCGTCAAGTGCTCCCCGGACCGATGCAGCAAAGCATGGTGTTAAGCGGTCCTGGGGTGGTGCTCAGTCTTGCTTGCGTATCAGTTTGCGCAGCATGAAGCGGCTGGGGTGTACCGCCTGCATCAGCGCCTGCGGTAGCGGAGCGGCTTCGTCGTCCAGATAGGCTGCCAGAATTTCACCGGACAAGGGCGCGGTAATCATGCCGCGCGAACCGTGAGCCGTATTGACATACAGACCTTGTACCCAGGGTGAGGTGGTATTCAGTTTGAGTGTGGCGTCATTGGCCAGCTCGCGGTAGCAGGCGGCAAAATCACCATGACGGGCGACCGGGCCGATCAGCGGCAGGTAGTCCGGGCTGGTGCAGCGATAGGCGGCCCGACCGCCATTGGCTTGCAGTCCTTCCTCTTGGCCACGCAATGCCTGATACAGGGCCGGTGCCATGTCGGCCAGCATGCTGAAGTTTTCCTGGTGTTCGTCTTCTTTCAGCTGCAGATCATCCGCGTCGAACTTGAAGGTGGCACCCATGCAGTGTTGTTGATAACGCGCCGGTGAGATATAGCCTTCGCCACACAGCACGGTTTGCAGCGCCTGGCTGGCTGGTGTGGCGGCCACGCTGCTGACCTGGCCGCGAATGGCTTTCAGCGGCAGATGGCTGGTGCTGTCAAAGTGGACCGTATCCGTGGCGGTTGCCAACACGACCACGCTACCCATGGCCAGTGGGCCGATTTCGTTACTAGCCAGCCAGCATTGTTCCTGTGGATTCCAGTCCAGCTCCACCACGGTGCTGGAAGTACGCAACTGGATGTTGGGATGGTCGCACAAGGCACGTACCAGACTGGGAGGGTGGAGCCAGCCTCCTTGCGGAAAGAATAAGCCGCCACAAGGCAAGGGCAGGCCGGCGATGGCGCTGGCCTCTTGCTGATCCACCTGGCGCAGCAGGCTGATGGGCAGGCCGGCAGCTGCCAGCTTGTGCTGGCGCGTGGCTTCCTTGTCGTCATGGGCCAGTTGCAGCACACCGCAGGCATTCCAGCTGTCTTCGTGCTGTGGCAAGCGCTGCTGCAGCAGGCGCAGGCTATAGGCATAGCCGGACAACACCAGTTGGGTCAGCGGGGTGAAGTGGGGCGACAGCTTGGTGTACAGCACGCCTTGCGGATTGCCGGACCCGGCCTGGGCCAACTGGGGCAGGCGTTCGATCAGACTGACCTGCCAGCCTCTTTGCGCCAGGCTATAAGCGGTAGAGGCACCGGCGATGCCGCCACCGACCACGATGGCCGAGCGTTCTTGTCCGGGCTGGTGCTGCGGACGCGCGTACCAGGGGGGAGACCATGCTTGTGCCGGCGGTGATTCCAGCTGGCCACAACTCATTTCACGTTTCTGGCCATGTCCTGCCACCTTGTGCACGCTAAAGCCCGCTTCTTTCAGGCCACGCCGGACGAAGCCGGCGCTGGTGAAGGTGGCAAAGCTGGCTGCGGGTGCCGAAAGGCGGGCCATCTGGGCGAACAGGGCCGGCTGCCACATGTCAGGATTCTTGGAGGGGGCAAAGCCGTCCAGAAACCAGGCGTCGATGCGGGCATCCAGCTGTGGCAGGACTTCCAGTACATCTCCCACCAGCAGGGTCAGGATGATGCGGCCCTCTGCCAGCACAAAACGGTGCCAGCCGGCAGTGAGCACGTCGTATTGCAGCAGTAGCTGTTCCGCTTCGACTGCCAGTTCTGGCCACAAGGCCAAGGCCTGGGCCAGGTCTTGCCGGGTCAGCGGGTATTTTTCCGTACTGACAAAATGCAGTCGGGCCGTGGCCGGGGCATGGCGCAGGAAGTGCTGCCAGGCACAGAGAAAATTCAGGCCGGTGCCAAAACCGGTTTCACCAATGCTGAACTGGCCATCGGCGGGCAGTGCGGCAAAGCGCTCGGTCAACTGATTGTGCTGGATGAATACGTGGCGGGTTTCTTCCAGGCCACTGGTGCGGGAAAAATAGACATCGCCAAAGGCGACCGAAACCGGTTGGCCGTCCAGCCAATCAAGTTGTGCGTGTGAACTCATGCTGAGGGGTGTTATCAATGCACTGGGAGAGGGGGCATTCTACTCTCTGCCCGCGCGTAGGTGCTGGATTGCATGGAAAAGTTTGCAGCTGCCGGTGGTAAAACTTGTAAGTCCGGCATTACTCGCGCAGCGTTGCGGCAACCGCATCCAGCAAGGATGGACTCAGGCCTGGCACGCTGAGTTGTTCCGATTGCTGCAAATGCGTGTAGTGACGATTCATCGAACGGAAATACAGCGGATCGTAATGCTGGATCAGCAGTTGCTCCACCAAGTGGGCAAACTGGCCCTCGACAATCATCTGCTGCCAAAGCTGCAGTTGCTCGCGTGAATGGACAGCCTTGAGGAAGCCCAACTGGGTGATCAGCCGTTGCGGCTCCTGCAGATAGAAGTGGTAATCCTCTTGCAAGAAGCGCACGCGCTCGGACAAGGGAACCTCCATCGTCAGGCACGCGCTGGCATGCATGCGGGCAAACAGGCTGTCCGGTAGGCTCAGCATGCCGATTTTCCGGCTTTCCGATTCGATAAAGACAGGTCGGGCCGGGTCCAGCTGCAATATGGCCTGGCGTAACTGGCTGTCAAACCATTTCTGTGATGGCTGCGGCTGGTCCGGCAAGCGGCCCAGCACCGAGCCGCGATGACAGGCCAGCGCTTCCAGATCCAGCACTTGCTTGCCATTGCGCTGCAGGGCCTGGAGCAAGCGGCTCTTGCCGGAGCCGGTCGGACCGCAGATGACTTTCAGCCGCAAGGTGCCAGGCAATTGGGCCAGATCATCCAGCACCTGATGACGGTAGGTCTTGTAACCGCCTTCCAGCTGATGCGTGTCCCAGCCGATCTGGCTGAGGATGATGGCCATCGAGGCCGAGCGCTGACCACCGCGCCAGCAGTAGATCAAGGGCTTCCAGGACTTGGGCTTGTCGTGGAAATGCTGTTGCAGATGACGGGCAATGTTTTGTGCGACCAGCGCTGCGCCCAGCTTGCGGGCTTCGAAGGGGCTGACCTGCTTGTACAGGGTGCCAACCCGGATGCGTTCTTCGTCATCCAGCACCGGGCAGTTGATGGCACCAGACAGGTGATCCTCGGCAAATTCGGCTGGCGAGCGCACGTCGATGATCTCGTCAAACCGGGCTAGCTGTGATAGCTTCGCGACCTTGAAAAGCATTGTGGGAGTTGACCTTGCATGGCTGAAATCAAACTGACGCAATTATCCCACGGTGGGGGCTGTGGCTGCAAAATCGCACCGGCGGTTCTGGAGTCCATCCTGTCCACCGCGCGTGAAAAAATGGTGTTTCCGCAACTGCTGGTCGGTACGGAAACCAGCGATGACGCAGCAGTCTATCGTTTGAATGATCAGCAGGCCATTGTCGCGACCACCGATTTTTTCATGCCCATTGTCGACGATGCCTTTGATTTTGGCCGTATCGCGGCCACCAATGCGCTGTCCGATATCTACGCCATGGGCGGTACGCCCATCATGGCGCTGGCCATTGTCGGCATGCCGGTGAACGTGCTGCCGGTGGAAACCATTCGCGCCATTCTGGATGGCGGCCAGGCGGTATGCGCCGAGGCTGGCATTCCCATTGCCGGTGGCCATTCGATTGACTCTCCGGAACCGATTTACGGGCTGGTGGCGCTGGGGGTGGTACACCCAGATCAACTCAAGCGCAATTGCGATGCCCGCGACGGCGATGTCCTGATCATGGGCAAGGGCCTGGGTGTCGGCATTCTGGCGCAGGCCATGAAAAAGGGCGTGCTGGACGAGGCCGGTTATCAGGCCCTGATTGCCTCCACCACCCAACTGAACAAGGTGGGTGCCACGCTGGCCGGTTTGCCGGGCGTACATGCCCTAACCGATGTGACGGGCTTCGGCCTGCTGGGGCATTTGCTGGAAATCTGCAAGGGGTCGGGCCTGCAGGCGCAACTCGACATGAAGCATATTCCGGTGCTCAAGGAAGCTCAGCACTTTGCCGAGCAAGGCTACGGTCCTGGTGCCATCGAGCGCAACCAGGCCAGCTTCGGTCAATCTGTCCGGTTTGCTGATGGCATCCCGGAATGGCAACAAAGACTGCTGGCCGATCCGCAAACCAGCGGCGGTCTGCTGGTGTCGGTCGCTGCCGCGCAGGCAGATGCCGTGCTGGCTGCGTTTCATGCGGCAGGCTTTGGCTATGCTGCGGTGATTGGCACATTGCAGCAGGGTCCGGCAGGCATTGTGGTTGCCTGAGCCTGGCGCTCGATCTTCCGAAAAACAGCCCCGGCCCTGTGCCGGGCTGCCGACTGCCGACTCATGTCGTAGGCCAAGGTCCGGTCTGCTCCGCGACTGAAATACGCAGCCTGCCTTTCCCATCCCATGGCAGCCCTCCCATGTCTTGCCTTCTACCCCGAAGGCGGGATGCAATTTGTCAAAACCTCGTTTTTTCACGCTCGTTATTTTGCCGGCAATGTCTGCTGCCGGTTTGATACGCTTTCAAAAAAGCGGGCTATGCTGTGAGGAGACGGTTTGCCAAGCCTGGCATAAAGAATGTCTTATTCTGGCGCTGATCTTGCTTTAAATCTTGTGTCCAAGCTTGAGAAAGCGGATTGACAAGTGCATTTTTCTCCCGCATTTTTCTGTTTTGCTTATAAAAACCAGTATTTCAAAAAAATGCTGAATTATAAATAAACAAACCTGTAAACCGGGTGGCTGCAAAGAGGGTGAGACGGATGAAGCGAAGCATGAGTATCGGGTCGCGGCTGGTATCGACCCAGGTTGTCTTGATGATCGTGGTAGCCATGGCTCTGATGCTGCCACTGTATCTGTTTACCGGGCGGGTCATGCAGGAGCGTACCGAAAAGGTGCAGGCGCAGTTGCTGACGCAGTCCATCAATATGATTGATGCCTTTAACGAATCGCTGAAAATCACCACCCGTCAGTTTGAAAAAGTGCTGCTGGGTGAAATTGGCGGTGCATTTTCCCTGAATCCCGCCAACAAGATCAATGTCTCCGGCACCGCAACCCCGGCACTGGTGCTGGGGAATGCGGCAGTGAATGGCAATAACGATATCGTCGATCGCTTCTCTTCCCAGACCGGTAATGTCGCCACCCTGTTCGTCAAGGACGGGGATGAGTTTATTCGTATTGCCACTTCGGTGCTGAAAGAGGATGGCGGTCGTGCCCTGGGCACCAAACTGGATCATGCCAGCCCGGCTTATGCGCAGTTGATGAATGGGGAGAACTATTCCGGTCGGGTGGAGCTGTATGGCCGCGACTACATCACCAGCTACAGCCCGATCAAGGACGCCAGCCAGAACGTGATTGGTGCCACCTTTGTTGGTGTTGGCGCTACCGAAGGCATTGCCGGCCTGATGGTGAGGCTCTCCAAGGTGAAGCTGGGTGAGGGCGGCCACGTCGACATTATCGATATCGGCAAGAATTCCAAAACACAAGGCCAGTACGTGCTGCATCCCAAGCTCTCCGGACAAGCGGTCAGCAAGGATGTGGATGCTGCCGGTCAGCCCTATCTCAACGATATGATGGCGGCCGGGCAAGGTACGCTCACGGTCAGGTTGCCGGGTGCGAATGGCGCGGCCGAACACATGCTGTCCTATGCCACGTACAAGCCATGGGGCTGGATGATTGTCAGCAATGAAACCCGCAGCGAGCTGGAGAAGGAAAACCGGCAATTGCTGCTGTGGCTGGCTGGTGGAGCCGGCTTGCTATTGCTGACGCTGGCGCTGGCCCTGTTGCTGTTTACCCATCGTCTAGTGGCACGACCGGTACGCCAACTGGTGGCCGAAGTGGGCGGGATTCGCGACAGTCGTGATCTGACCCGGCGCTTGGCCATCAATCGCCAGGACGAAGTGGGGCAGGTGGCCGATGCCATGAACAGCCTGCTGGAGAGCTTTCAGCATGCGCTCAACCGCACCAGCTCGCATGCCGTCGATCTGGATCATGCGGCGCAGGAGCTGTCGGACAAGGCCAGCTCCGCTGCCGCCAGCTCGGGTGAGCAGCGCATCAGCGCGCAGGCCATGTCAGAGCAAACCGGCATGCTGATTGCCGGTGTGGCGCAAATCGAGCAAGTCGCTGGCGAAGCCAGTGATGCCGCCCGTGCATCCAGCGAAGCGGCCCAGGCCGGCAGCGAAAGCCTGGTGGCGGCGGTGGATGGCGTGACCTATATCTCGGCCACGCTCAGCCAGACGGCGGATAGCCTGAAAACACTGGAAAGCAGTGCCCAGCAGATTACCGCCATCGTCAACGTGATTCACGATATTGCCGATCAGACCAATCTGCTGGCACTCAATGCCGCCATCGAAGCGGCGCGCGCCGGCGAAATGGGCCGTGGTTTTGCCGTGGTGGCGGATGAAGTGCGCAAACTGGCTGAGCGCACCAGCGTCTCCACCCAGGAAATCAGCGGCATGATCAACAAGATCCAGTCCGCTACCGACGAGGCGGTCAAATCCATGCGCCAGTCGGTGGTGCAAGCCTCCGAGGGGGCGGCCATCACCACGGCGGCACGCCAGGCTATCGGCTCCATCGTGGAGGATTCGCGTCGCGCCATGGAAGTGGTACAGCGCATCAATCGCGAGCTGTCGCAGCAACGCAATATTGTCGAGCAAATGGCGACCCGGGTGAGTTCCGTGGCCAATCAGGCAGAAACCAGCAATGAAGCGGCGGAGCGCTCGGCTGAAACCGCCCGCCACATGGCTGGTCTTGCCGATTCACTGAAAGAGGAAGTGCGCGCTTTTCGTACCTAAGCGCGCCCCTTGCGCAAACCCGAAGCCGGATTATCTATCCGGCTTTTTTTATTGTTTTGCGCTGCCGCAAGTGCAGGCGCAAAACCCTTGCCTACCATCTTGTAGTGCTCGAATCAGCCCACATATCGAAATGGATGCAGCGTCATGCCCTGAACGGGCAGTGCATGACGTGAATATTGAAAATGCCAGAGAAATCAACATTCTATTATTGAGGGCAATACATTATGCGATTCGAAAAACTGACCACCAAATTCCAGCAGGCCCTGGGTGATGCGCAAAGCATGGCCCTGGCCGAAGACAATGCCTATATCGAAGCCCAGCA
>JAFANL010000243.1 GCA_019232735.1 Aquitalea sp.
GGGTAATGGTTTTCATCGGCGGAACCTCCAGATGGCCAGGCCAAGCGGTGCGGCCATCCAGCCCAGCATCACCGCACCCAGCACCAAGGGGCTGGCCAGTGCAGGTGGAAACAGGCTGGTAAGACCGAACATCAGCCGCATGTCGTCTGGGCCAAAGATGTTGAGAATGCGGAAAACGTCTGCCGGGTTCAGCAGCATCAGATAGGGAAAGGCCGGGCCGGCAATATCGCCACCGCTCATCACCAGCAGGCCCAGCAGCAGCAGGTCGTACACCAGCACAAACAGGAACCACACGAAAATGGCCATGCCGCTGGCCTGAGCGCGGTCTTGCGCCAGCACCGAAATGGCCACCGCCACGCTGAGGAACACCAGCCCCAGCAGCAAGGTGCTCAGCATGAAGCCGGCGTAGTGAAACCAGGCGCTGGCCGGCAGCTGAGTGAGAACCAGTACCCCGGCGGCACCGAAACCCAGCATGGTCGCCACGGCAAGCGTGGTAGCCAGCCCCAGATACTTGCCCAGCAACAATTCCATGCGGCTGACCGGCAAGGCCAGCAGCAGGTCCAGCGAGCCGCGTTCACGCTCACCCACCACCGCATCAAAACCCAGAATCAGTGCAATCAGCGGTACCAGATATATCACCAGGCTGACCAGGCTCTGTATGGTGGCCTCGGTGCCCTGCACGCCCACGCTGCCCTGTGTGGCCGCGCCGAAATAGCTGATGGTGAAGGCAAAGGCGGCAAAGACCAGGGTAACCGCCACCACCCAGCGGTTGCGCAGCCGGTCACGGAACTCCTTGCCGGCAATGGTGAAAACGGGGCTGTTCATTTCATCATCCTTGTTCTGCACTTACGCCAGCGTGCCGTGCTCTTGCAGTTGTCGCTGTTCACAGGCCGTCTCCGCTGTAACCCAGGAACACGTCTTCCAGCGAGGGTTCGCGAATCTGCAGATCGCTGACCTGCGCCCCCAGTGCCGACAGCGCACTCAGCACCGCCATCTTGGCTGTGCGCTGACAGGCCAGGTGCGCACGGTTACCGCTGATTTCCAGCCGCTCCAACTGCAGGCCCTGCAAGGTATGGTGCAGTGCCTCGCTGGCCGGGCTGCTCAGGCGGATATCAAAGGTCAGGGGCAGGCTGCATGCTTCACGCAGCTTTTCCAGACTGCCCACCGCCTGCAGTCGGCCAGAACGCAACATGGCCAGCCGGCTAACGCGCTCCTGGATTTCCGACAACAGGTGCGAGGTAATCACGATGGTGACGCCGCGATCCTGCTGCTCGCGCAGTATCTGGTAAAACTCGCGCACGCCTTCCGGGTCCAGTCCATTGGTGGGTTCGTCCAGAAACAACAATTGCGGATTACCCAGCAGGGCCTGGGCAAAACCCAGCCGCTGGCGCATGCCTTTTGAGTAAGCACGCACCCGCGTTGTGGCGGCCACCGTCAAGCCCAGGCGCTCCAGCAACGGCATGCATTCCTGCCGGGACACACCTTTCAGTCGGGCAAAGTAATGCAGGGTTTCCAGGCCCGTGAGGTTGTCGTACAGCACCACGTTTTCCGGCAGATAACCCAGCTGGCGGCGCACTTCGCGAAAGCCACTGCTGCAGGTGGACTGCCCGCACAGGCGGATATCGCCCTGGCTGGCGGGAATCAGCCCCAGCATCATGCGAAACAAGGTGCTCTTACCGGCACCATTGTGGCCGATCAGGCCAAACAGCTCGCCCGCTTCAACCCGCAGGCTGACGCCATCCACCGCCAGATGCGGGCCGTAATGTTTGCTGACATTGTCGATTTCAATCATTACTTTTTCCTAACCACTGCTCCCAGCCCTGATGCAGCGGATGCATGTGTGGCTGCTCGTCCACCACACTGGGAGCACGTAAGAGTGGAAACTGCTGCGCGATCAGCCGCAGCGTCTGGATGGCGGGGCTGCCCATCAGCATGCGGATGGCGGGAAGCCGCCACATCAGCCGGTCCACCACGTCGTTGGCGGCATACGGCACCTCGCCTATGCCCTTGCCCTTGCGGTCCCAGCCGGCGTAATTGCTCCAGAAATTGCCGGGCCACGGCACATCGCGGCTGGCCACATAGCGGATCTGCTCGCGGTTATGGATGAAGTCATTGCCCGATACCTGGTTGCGGTAGGAGCCGGCCCACAGGTGGGCCCCCACAGCGTTATCCACCACCAGATTGTTGCGCAGGACGTTGTATTCGGCGTCGTAGATGAAAAAGCCACGCTGATTGCCGGCCACGATATTGTTTTCAATCACCGAGTCCTGAATGGTGCGCAGCATGATGCCGTGATCGCTATTGCCCCAGGCGCGGTTGCCGCGCACGATCTGGTTACGGGTTTCCATCAGCGCCAGACCACTGCGGTTGTGATAGGCCTCGTTGTTTTCCCAGACGTTGTAGTAGGAATTCATGTAATGCGTGCCGTAGCGCACATTGTGGATACGGTTGCCGATAAAGCTGGCATGGTGAGAGACATCCACATAAATGCCGTCGCGGGCATAGCTGATGTGATTGCCTTCAATATGAGCACCGGTAGTGTTGTACAGCTCGATACCGTTGCCCCGCTGCGAGGACTGCAGGTCGCGCTTACCGGTAATGAGATTGTGGTTGACGGTGACATCGTTGGATTTTTCAATCCACAGGCCGAACAGGCTGTAGGCAATGTCGCAGCCTTCTATCCGCGCCCCGTCCGAGCCCGGATATACGTAAACGCCGGCATTCTGTGCCGTGAGGTCGCTGCCACTGTCGGTGATGATGAGCTGAC